>CAIMMA010000727.1 GCA_903842475.1 uncultured bacterium | reverse complement strand
GATCATCGCCTTTCATCGTTGGGACAAGGGCGGACCAGCGGACGACGTGGTGGTGGTTGCCAATTTTGCCCATGAACCGCAGGGAGGCTATCATCTAGGCTTCCCCGCCGCCGGCACCTGGAAGCTACGCTTTAACAGCGACTGGCAGGGCTACGGCGACGATTTCAGCAACCATCCGAGTACGGATGTGCTCGCTGAGGCAGGGGCCTATGACGGGCTGGCCTGGCAGGCGCCCATTTCCATCGGTCCCTACAGTGTGTTGATTTTTTCGCAATAAAAGCGCTGTTTGCCCGGATGGAATGAATCGTCATGATCACCAATTCGGCCAACCACACAAAAAATCCACCAAGGAAGCAAGCAGGGCACGCATGGGAAAAACGACACCTCGCCTGGCATTGATAGCAACAATAGCCGTTCTTTTCTGTTGCAACGGCAATGGGTTCGCCTCGGCCATCGATGATCGTATCGAAGCCTCAGCAAAGCAGTCCTACGTGTTCCGAATTTTTCTCAAGGGCGATGACGTTACCGTCCAGTCCAAAGAGGGCGTGGTCACTTTGACCGGAACCGTCTCGGAAGAACCCTACAAATTGCTGGCGCAGGAGGCGGTGGCGAGCTTGCCCGAAGTGAAAAGCGTCACCAATCATCTGGCGGCAAAAGGGGAAGTTCCCGCCAAGTATAAAGATGCCTGGCTCGTCACTAAAGTGAAATCGACCTTGATGTTTCATCGCCGTTTAAATGCCGCCGAGATTGAAGTCACTGCCAAAGAGGGGACCATCACCCTGCGGGGCGGACAGGCCATCGGCTCGGAGGAAAAGAATCTGGCCACCGAATATGCCGAAGATGTGGAAGGGGTAAAAGCCGTTGTCAATGAGATGACCGTGCTCACTCCGGGGATGGGATTGGATGACAACGTTTATCGCCCACCGATGGACGATGCGTCCATCACCGCCCTGGTCAAGGTGACTTTACAGTATCATCGCTCGACCAGCGCCCTCGAAGCGGTGGTCGAGACCAAAGACGGCCTGGTGGTATTAAAGGGCAAAGTCGGCAGCGAGGCTGAAAAGGATCGGGCCACCAAGCTCGCCAGCGATGTCCACGGCGTCAAGACAGTGGTCAACAGCATGACCGTCGAAGGAAACTGATCCGCATCCTGCCGATAAGCATACCCTGAACACCTGAAGGAACGCTTCGGTGAGGAAAAATTATGAAAGTGCCAAAGGTTGACGCCCACCAACTCGAAGAGACCGATGCCGATCGACGGCGGGGTATCCTTGATGATAATGCCCTCACCGTGGATCTGGTGTCGGCTTTGGCCGGCGACCGACGGCTGACCGACGACGAGAATGAGCGACTGGGCCAGCTTAAAAAAGAGCGTGGCCCTCGGTTTTTTTCCGATCTGCTCTATTCGATTACCCATCAGTATTACCCGCCGCAGATTGCCGAAAAAATATGGACAGCCGTGCTGGTCCATAAAAAGGAGCTGTCCATGGTGCTGGCCAGAAACGTCCGCACGGTTGTGGCGACCCTGGATTACCTTTCCAATATTACCAGCAATATGTCTTCCGCCACCCTGGTCGGCGAACGGGTTATCGAAGAAATCGTCGGGCTTTCGCTGCGTGATGGTTTGACGGGGCTCTTCAACCATACCTATTTCTTTCAGCAGATCGATTTGGAAGTGCGACGCTTTCTGCGTTATGGCTCGCCTGTCTGCCTGGTGTTGATCGATATCGATGATTTTAAAGCGGTTAATGACACCAGGGGCCATCAGGAGGGTGATCGGATTCTGGCTGCGATGGGGCGAAGGCTCATGCAGGTGGCGCGGGATTCGGATATTTGCTGTCGATATGGCGGCGAGGAATTCGCGGTCATCCTGCCCTTGACCGATATGCGGGAAGCCGGTGAAATCGCCGAGCGCATGCGAACGGCAATGGCGGAACCTTTGTCCGGTGGCGGGACGGTAACCGTGAGCTTAGGTGTGGCTGCCTGTGGAAAAAAGACCCCGAAATATCAAGATCTGGTGGAGAGGGCCGATGCGGCGCTCTATCAAGCCAAGGGAAACGGGAAAAACCGGGTTGCAGTGGATGCCGCGGATGGTTCGGCCTGACCGTGGCAAGTGTGTGGATTGGAAGGCGGTTCGAGCGGCCCTTTTGCCCAAGAGTAAATGATGGCGAGCGAGCCGGGGGCGGTTCCGTACATCGTTTGCAGGAATGCAGCTGATCCCGGCCCGGTTTTTTAAAGCCCCGACACCGGCGGCTGGTTGAGGTTCAGAGCAATTTCCCCAGCACGTACCCGATGATGATACCAATAATGAGGGCGATCGTCATCCCGCGATACGTCAACACATCCTTCGAGTAGCCTCGCCGGATAGCCACGAAGGCCACCAGATAACCGATGGCGTTGAGCAGCCAGATGAGCCCAAGGGAAAGGACCCTGACGATCAGCGGTCCCACAAAAGGAATCATTGCGATGGCGCCCACCAGCCAGGTGAAGGCATTGGATAACAGGGCAAATAAAAATACACTGCCGGCGATCACCTTCGCGTCTATGTTAAAATAAATCCCCACCCAGATAAAAAGGACCATTGCCCCCCACAATGGCAGCATGATCTTCCAGTTTTTCCACCAGTGCGATTCCCATGCAGTTGATTCGCTGTTTTCTTCTGGTGGTGAAAGCGTCGATTTATCTTTATCCATTACTGATTACTCGCCTCAACCATCATTAACCTATTCTGAAACCCACATTTCAATACCTTTGTTATTTGCAGTAGTAATGCTGTTACAAAAGATAGCTAGTGGTGAGTCCAGT
>CAIMMA010000726.1 GCA_903842475.1 uncultured bacterium | reverse complement strand
TTGGCCGCTGACTCAAACATCCCCCCGATGAGGTGGCAGACGGCATCTCTGTTTTTATCGTCCCCGGCGCTTTTGGTTGGCGTCTGCGGCCGGCATCGGCTCCAGAGGATGTCCGGCCCGGGTACGTTGGGATCCCGAGGCGTCATGCACATGCCCAGTTGGGTCAGTATCTGGACGTTGTCGCGCATATGGCGGCAGGCTGTGTCGGCTTCCCGGCCGACGCCGTCCCAGCAGAGCCGGGTTAATTCGAGGTCTATGGCGATACGTCGCTGAATTTCCGGGGATAAAATCTCGGTTGGGGACTCGCTTTGCTGGCGCACGGGCGTTTGGTCAAGCTCTGGCGCCGGTGTGCCTGGCGTTGCGGCAACCGGGGGCGTTTGTGGTGGCTCCTGGCTGTCCCTTTGTTTCAAAAACAGCAATCCGTCTTGCGATTCTTTGTTGTAGGAAAGCACGATATTGCTGGCATCTTTGGTCCAGTTGTAGAGCTCTTCGTTGGCCTGGTTGTCGCCTTTGGCGGTTCCGTATTCGGCAAAGGCTTCCGCCTTCAAAGCGCTGAAATCCTTGGCGCCTTTGGTTAAGAGCAGGACACTGTGCAGCTTCCCTTTGACAAAAGAGCAGTGTATCCCGGTCAGCTTGGCTTCACCATAGTCCAATTGTTCGTTTGCAACGGAATACAAGGCCGAGCCATTCTCGCCGTTGTCTTTGGTCAGGACTAAAATTTTGGTTTGTTGAATTTCCGCCAGGGCGGCTCCCCACTTCATGCCTCTGAATCCGTCGACTTCTGCATGGACCATCGATACCCCGATCGATAGCAGGTGAAAAAGCGCTAACACAGTGGTGGTCCAAACGAACTTGTTCATGGTATCCTTGCCCGGGCAGTGCCGATTTGAAGGGGTTGTCTTGCCCTGTGCCCCCGATAGTATGGTGGTGATCGCCAGCGCTCTGGCGGGCGTTCGGTTGCTGAACGGTTTGTTTCTTCGGCTGATCGAAGTACGATCCGAGCCCTTGGCCGGGTGGAAACAACTGACCGGAATGTATTCTGGCTCCGATTGCCCAAAATTTCAAGCAGCTTTCCTTGCAAGGGCTCCGGGTGGCGTTGTTCGGGTTTTCGCCCGTTGCCTGTCCGCCGCCAAGGTCCGGTGGCTGGTCCATGCTGCGTAGCGTCCCGGGGGTTCCTTCAGCGCTCCGGCAACCGGCCATTGAAGTGAGGAACCACTGGGCGCTCGCCAGGGATTTCTAGGAATTTATCACTATTTCCAGTATGACGCATGCAGAGATACTGCGGCGTTGCCTGCGATCAAGCTGCCCGTTGACAGGGTGCGATGCTTGATCAAGAGCGAACTGCACGCGGTGTCGCGCCCGCAGGGGAGACAGGCAGCAAAACGTTTTATTATACCACACATTGCGTTCCGGGGGTTTTTTTGAAAAATAACGAAATATTACGAAGCGTTCGCTATACATTAGACTTGAACGATTCCAAGATGATGGCCATCTTCGGTCTGGGGGGGCTTGAGGCGAATCGGGCCCAGGTCAGCGCCTGGCTGAAAAAAGAAGACGCTCCTGATTTTCAAAGCTGCAACGATACCCAGCTGGCTGTTTTTCTCAATGGGTTGATCATCGATCGGCGGGGCAAGCAGGACGGGCCGCCACCCGCTCCGGAAAAACACTTGACCAACAATATGGTTTTCAAGAAATTGCGCATCGCTTTAGATCTGCATAGCGACGATATCCTGGAGATCATGGCGCTGGCCCGTTTTTATATCAGTCAGCATGAGATCAGTTCGTTTTTTCGGAAACCGGAGCATAAAAATTACCGCCTGTGCAAGGATCAGGTCCTGCGAAATTTTCTGCGCGGGATGCAGCTCAAGTATCGGCCGGAGGCACCGGTAGCCGACCTTGATCCGGAGATTTCTGCGTAATTCCGGCTCCCTTCGTTTTTTTGTTCCCGCTCCAGATGACCGGCAAATCAGCGGCCGGCGTCTGGAAAGGGGCGCTCATCTGACCCATCGCTGCAACCTCCCGCCAGCGGCTTCGCGTAAAACCTGCAGTATTTCCGGCGCATCAAAGAGCATTTTGCACAACTCGCATTTGCGGAGGGTGACAATCTCGCTCGCTTTGAATCCGGCAAAAGAGGCGATGGGGGTGATCCCCATGGTGCGGATGCAATTGTAGAGCGGGTGACGTTCGCTCAGGGTCAGCAACTGGTCGAGGGAGTGGTTGCCGAGATTGCCGAGCAAGAAGAAATTGGTGGTGCGGAAATGACTGCCCGCATCGCAGCAGGCATACAGGTTCAGGTCCGGCGCCAGGTAGGGATTCATGGCGCAGCGATTGTCCTGATAGTCGGTGCGCAGGGCGATGCGGTGGAACTCCTCGGCGCGTCCGGCATAAATGACCGGTTCCGGGAAGAAGGTCAGGCCATGGTCCCGGAG
Source organism: uncultured bacterium (assembly GCA_903842475.1). Classification (GTDB taxonomy): domain Bacteria; phylum Desulfobacterota; class Desulfobulbia; order Desulfobulbales; family Desulfobulbaceae; genus Desulfobulbus. The sequence goes on along the minus strand of CAIMMA010000726.1, from coordinate 285 downwards.
AAATTGTTCGTGGACATCATCTGCCGGCGAAAAATCGGTGACAAAGGAAATGAAGCAGTCAATTCCGGCCAACCGGCAACCATTGGCCGCGTGGAGGATGTTGGCACGGGGCACCTGGTCCTGGTGCCACCGGCTGTAACTCAGGCGCAGCTGGCAAAGACCGCTCTGCTTGAGCAGCTCCAGCCGCTGCCCGGCTTGTTCGGCGGTTTTCGCCCAGAAACTGTTGGTTACAATGCGCGTGTAGATGCCGTGTTCCCGGCACAGGCCCACCAGTTCCAGCATATC
>CAIMMA010000725.1 GCA_903842475.1 uncultured bacterium | reverse complement strand
TGGAACGTACTCAAGGGGGACATGTCGCTGGTAGGGCCGCGGCCCGCTATTCCCGGAGAAGTCGCTGAATATACCCTGGATGACCGCCGCCGGCTTGATGCCGTTCCAGGCATCACCTGCATCTGGCAGGTCAGTGGCAGAAGCAACATCGATTTCAAAGGGCAGGTGCGGTTGGACACCCAGTACATTGAAAGCCGGTCTTTCTGGCTTGATATCGTCCTTTTGCTGAAAACCATTCCGGCGGTTCTGTTCGGAAAAGGAGCCTATTGATGGATCGCGACACCGTTATCATTCTGGGGATACCGATAGATAATCTCACACTAGCAGAGGCCGTCGACCGGATTTTTTCGCTGATTGATGCCTACCGTAACGATGGTGCTCCACGCCTGGTGGCGACGGTTAATGTGGATTTTATCGTCAATACCCTGACATGGCAACAGGACGGGGTTCGGCACCCGGAACTGCTCGATATCCTGCGCCGCGCTGATCTGGTGACCGCCGATGGCATGCCGGTGGTCTGGATGTCGCGTCTGCTCGGATGCCCGCTCAAGGAACGGGTGACCGGTGCCGACATGGTGCCGGCACTGGCGGCCGAAGCTGCCCGGAGGGGTGCGTCGCTCTTCTTTTTGGGGGGGCGCAGCGGTATCGGCCAACAGGCTGCCACCTTATTGCAGCAACGGTATCCGGGGATGAAAATCGCTGGCGTCAGTTCGCCGTTCGTCTCCATCGAGGGGGAACAGATGACCGATTTTGAGCTGGAGGATGCGGCAATCGTTGAGGAAATCAATGCAGCCCGTCCGGATATTCTGCTGATTGGGTTCGGCAACCCCAAACAGGAACTTTGGTTTGCCCGCAATGCCCCGCGTCTGCAGGTGCCGGTCTCAATCGGCATCGGCGGCACTTACGAATTTATTGTCGGCACGGTTTCCCGCGCTCCGATCTGGGTGCAGAAGGCCGGGCTGGAGTGGATCTACCGCATTCTGATGGAACCACGCCGTCTCTGGAAACGCTATGCCATCGGCCTTGCCAAATTCGTTCTGCATGCCTGGCCGCTCATCCGTTACCATCGGGTCGACCGGAAGCGGATCGCGCAACAGCCGATGCCACTCAACTCTACTGTTTCCGCTGTTCAGCGGATCGAAGCGGACGGCTGTGTTATCACACTGCCGCCCAGGCTCGACGCCTTGGCGGTAAAGGGTCTGGCACCGGACATCGAACAGGCGCACAGCAGTCGCGACTATCTGATTCTTGATTTTAAACAGGTTGACCTTGTGGACTCCTCCGGTCTCGGTTTTTTGGTGCGCCTCTGGCGACAGGATCTGCAGATGGGCGGCAAACTCAATCTGGTATCGCTCAACGAACATATTCGCGAGTTCTTTCGTTTCAACCGCGTGGCGGATTTGTTCCGGGAGCGGTTGTTCGACAACCAGGAAACCGCTTTGAGCCATATTCGTGCGGAGTCCCTGAAGTCCGTTTCCATGCCCTATGGTGTTTCTTTTCTGCAAAACGGCACCGCTATTCTCGCCCTGCGCGGCAGGCTTGATGCGGCGGTCATCAAAGCCTTTGCTTTTGATCAGATCCTGGCGCAACTGTCCGGACGTGACTGCATCCTTGATCTCAGGGAGCTTGATTTTGCCGACAGCTCCGGCCTGGTGGCCTTTCACCGTATTCAACGCCATGTGGCCAAGGAGGGCCGGACCTGCATCCTGTGTGCTCCGCGTGAACCAGTGCTGCAGTTGCTGCGTCTCACCCGCCTTGAGCGACTTTTCACCATTACCGACAACCAAACAATTCTGACCGACCGGGGTGACAGTTGAAGGCCATTATTCTTCCATTCCGCCAGGCTGGGGAACTGATACCGTTCCGCTTCCTGTGCCCGGATTTTCTCATCCCCCTGGTCGGCAAGCCGGTGGTTGAACACTTGATCGAGCAACTGGTCTCCTGTGGCGTGCTTGATGTTGCTCTTTTGTGTGATGACCGACCAGACGAAGTTTCCTCCTGTTTTGGCAACGGCGAGCGCTGGGGCTGCTCTGTGAAAATTGCACCGGTGCGTGAGTCGGTCAAGCTGGACCGCCTGTTGTCTGCTGCCCTGCACGGTGTGCAAGGGATGGTGCTCTGTTTGCCGGGCAACCTGGTGCTGTCGTCCGGCCTTGATCTCTTTCTCGCCCGGGCGGCAGAAAACCCGGAACGCATCACCTCTTCAGCCGCATTCTCCGGTTGCAGGATATTAGCCGCCGACGCTGCAATTCTTGGAAACATTACGAAAGAGACTTCGTTTGACAGCGTGGACGATTTTTTAGAAGCTGCCAGAGTCAAAGGCATTCCTGTTTCTGCGATGGAAACCGGCGATCTCGTCCGCCTGATAACCGCCCCGGCCGACCTGCTCGGGGTGCAGCGAGACATTCTGGAAGAACGGCTGCCCGGCATTCGTATCCCGGCCACGAAAGCTGATAGCGGGATCTGGATTGGCAACCATACCGATATTGGTGCCGAGGCGTGTCTGATTCCGCCGGTGATGATCGGCAGCTACAGCCGGATTATTGGCAGCTGTCAGGTCGGCCCCAACGCGGTCATCGCATCGCACTGCCTGGTCAACAACAGTGATCTGATCGAAGAAAGCATTATGATGTCCGGCACTGCCTCCGGTCCGCACACCGAGTTGAACGGTGTCGCTGCACGCGGCAGCGCTCTGTTAAACTTGAAAAACGGTGTTATGGTCACCGCCCCGGATGCCTTTATCCTGGGGAAGGTCGGTGCGGAAGCGGAGCGTCTCATGCCCAATCGTCTTCTCGATGCCGTCGCAGCATTTTTTTTGTTTGTGTTGCTGACTCCGCTTGCTCTGCCGCTCTTTCTGCTTTCACTGGTTATTCCCGGCATGTCTCGAGTTACCCACGGCAATGGTAATCTCCGCATGAAATCGTTGAGCGGCGAGCACCGCCGTCTGCCGTTTATGTCTCGGGAGTTTACCTGCGGGCCAATCTTGCTGTGTCGCTGGCTGGGACTGGTACAGGTCATCACCGGCCATCTG
>CAIMMA010000724.1 GCA_903842475.1 uncultured bacterium | reverse complement strand
TGTTTATTGCCCAGATCATAAATAAGCTGCCCCACGGTCTCTTCAGGTTTTACCTTGAAGAAATCATAAAAGGAACGGCTGACAGTGACCACCCTGAGGTCTTGATCCAAACAGATTAAGGGTTCGCGTACAGTGTTTATGACGCTCTCAGCAAGTTCCTGGGAGTTTGTGACCTTTTTATTCCCGACCATTTAGGTCTCCTTGCCGTCGGTTATACCTTGGGCTGTGGGCTGTTCTGTAATTCCGAGGACATATCGAAATCTTCTCTCGCTATTTGCGAGGGAACTTGGTTCACTTCTGCTCAGGTTTCGCTCAGACTTGTATCTGAATTATTCAGAAAACCGCTCGATTGAGCCTGGCAGCCGTCCTCCATCAAGCACCTGTCTGATAAGTGCAGCAATATCCTTTTTAGCTAAAGGTTTCATCGCAAATCCCTTAATTCCCAAAAGTTTTGCCTTTCCCTCTGCAATAAGGGTGCTATAACCGGTGCAGAGAATGATCGGAATCTCTGGCCGAATCTGTAACATTCGACGGGCCATATCGCTGCCGGTCATACCAGGCATTGTCTGATCAGTGATGATCAGGTCAAACTGATCTGGTTGATTCTGGAAGGTTTCCAAAGCCTCAATACTGTTTGTTCTGACAGTCACTCGGTACCCGAGCCGCTCAAGCATTATCTTGCCCATCTCCGCCAGTATGTCATCGTCGTCAATAAAGAGGATGCGCTCATTGCCGAGTTGCGTAAGGTCAAGGGGGGCGGTTTCGACTTCAACTATGGTCGGGTCGGCAATGATCGGCAAATAAACATGAAAAACTGTCCCTTCGCCGAGCCCACTGTGACAGGTTACAAAACCTTTATAACTTTTCGCTATGCCATGAATGATCGCAAGTCCCATGCCGGTTCCTTTGCCGACTTCTTTTGTGGTGAAGTACGGATCAAATATCTTCTCCTGGATTTCCGGGGCTATACCTGGGCCGGTGTCACTGATTGATAGCTGCACAAAATCACCTGGTTGCACTCGCATTTCGTTTGCAAGATCGTTTTGTGAAAGTGTTTTCTTTTTCAGGGAAATGGTGAGGGTACCACCCGTCTCTTCCATGGCATGGAAGGCGTTGGTGCAAAGGTTGACCATTACCTGGTGAATTTGGGTCGGATCGGCAAGAATGAGTCCCGCTTCCGGATCGATATCCTGCTGTATGTCAATGGTCGACGGCAGTGAGGAGCGAAGCATCTTTAATGCTTCCTTTATGATTACCCCAGGCCGCAAAGGAATATGGTCGATCGCGTCTTGGCGACTGAAGGCGAGGATCTGTTTGACTAAGTCTTTGGCCCTGTGGCTCGCCTTAACGACCTGGTCAATATCTTGTTTAAGCATCGACCCGGGCGGGATGCTCTCCTGGGCCATCTCTGCATAGCCAAGGATAGCACCGAGAATATTATTGAAGTCATGGGCGATGCCTCCAGCTAGAGTGCCGATGGACTCCATCTTTTGGGCCTGCTGGAGCTGGGTCTGCATATGTTTCTTTTCTTCTTCAGCCCGTTTGCGCTCGGTGATATCCCGGGCTGTAAACAAACCTCCGGTCACCGCCCCCTGCTCATTCTTGTATGATTTGCACCACCATTCCAGCAGGCGAATCTGACCATCCCAGCGCCTTTGCCAACTTTCAACGTGCAGAACGTCCACTCTGCCATCAATCAAGGGCAGAGTCTTTTGATAGGTATCCTCTTCACCTTCAAAGTAGAAGGACGCTTCCCTGCCAATAACATTATCGCCGAAAAATTGTATCCCGGTTCTATTGCCCCAGGTGTAGACCCGGCTGGCATCAACCTCCATAATGATATCGGGAATAGCTGCAAGCAGGCCCTCCTGCCGCTTTGACATGTCCGCGAGCTCTTTCGTCCGCGCTTGCACCTTCTCTTCCAGGCTCTCCTGGGACTGTGCTAACCGTTCCACCATGGTGTTGAAAGACTGACCCAGCGCAATGGTTTCATTGCTCCCTTCCAGAGGAACTCTCCGGGAGAGGTCGCCAGCCTCGATTTCACCGGCTGTGAGGGTTATCCTTCGGAGCGGACGGGACAGATACCGGGCTAAAAAAATGGTACTGAGCAGGGTGATGACTGATGCAGCCGCCATATAGCTCATCGCCCGTCGCAATTGTCCCTGAACCGGTTCAAGTGCTTCTATTTCATCGAGTTTGACAACCAGCCCCCAGGAAATTTCCGGGTTGAGAGGAATGTGCCGATAGGCAGCCAGCACCCTTACCCCGCGGTAATCAGTGGTAATAATAGTGCCATCCCCCCCTTCGATAGCAAGCCGGGCAGGTTCTTCATGGTTGACGGTGAGCAGCGGGACCACCGGTTTACCGTCAGCAAGCAGGTGCCGGGTGCTTGTTACAAACTGAAGGTTGTTATTGACGACAAGTGCTTCGCCGCTCTTACCCAGCGCCCCGCTCAGGTTTTTATCCCAGAGCAATTTCATGGCAGATTCAAATTCGACAGCAAGATCAAGCAGCGCGACAGGTGTATTGTCCCGGCTCTGCTCCTGGCCAACCTGCCGGATAAAGTGGAGTAAAGGGGGGCGCTCGGCTGTCCCGGCAGTAAGAATGATGGTCTCCTCATACCCCGGTCGCCGCGCACTGTTCAAGATGACCGCCGGGAGTGGAGGGGCGGCCTGACTACCGCTACTGCCGACAAGGGTTATTCCGCTGATCGGATCGAGAATTCTGACCGTGGTGTACCGGTAGGTATAGCTGACGACGTCAAGCCATTCTGCAAGTGCCGGCGATGGGGCCATTTCTGACAGATAGGGTAATTTCGCTATGGCACTCGCATCGCCGCGGCGTTCCGCAAACCAGAGTTCAAGGATATTTTTCTTGGCATCGGCAGTATTTGCCAAATGTTCAAGTTCCTGGGTGGTCGCCTCCTTGATCTCCCCTTCGAAAAGTCCGAAGGGAAGTCCATACATCTCAGCAAGTTGCAACGTCAGCATCAGCAGCAGAGTCAGCGTGCAAAAGATCAGCGCCATTCTGCCACTGAGGCTTGAGAACCAGGGGGGGCTATGCTGCACAGGTTTCGGCTCAGTTGCTTTCATAATCATACCGGGTGAGCTGATAGATTTGGGGCTGCTTCATGACCTGTTCCATGGCCTTGAAATCGAAGCTGGCGCGAATGGAGTCCCAGGTTGCGGCAGCCGAAACCTTGCCATGCTTTTTGAGAAAAAGTAGCTCTTCCGCCAGCATGGAGCTGTCGGCTGCTGTTTCCGATGGTATTTTCGGCGAATGGCTGAGTGCTTCCAGTTCCCTGGTAATGACACTGGCCATCTGGTTGTGGGTTAACATCGACGCAGTGCCTGTGAGGGTTCGCATATCCTCAAGGGTCCAGTCCGTTGCCAGAAGCAGGGCTTTCCTGTCGTGCCCGATCCAGTTTATTGCCCTGACCAATGCTGCGGCCAGATGGAAACGCAGTTCAGGATGCCGGCCTGCCGTGCTCTGCATGATAACGACATGAGATACGCTGGACTGCCTGCCGATCACACCAAAACGATTGGGGTTGGCGGCGATAGTTGCTTCCGGTGTCGGCTCCCAGGCGGAAAAGGCGTCAATCTTTTTCTGCAGGAGCGCCGCCCCCATTTCCGTGACATCCATCGGTGCCAGTTTCACATCCGTTTCATGCAGGCCGGAACCGGCCAGGATTTTCAACAGGGCAAAGTGTCCGTTCGTGCCGGGTGCATAACCGATCAGCTTCCCTTTCAGATCTTTGCCAAGGATCCCTTTTTCGCCGACTAATGAAATAGAGCTGAACCTGCTGCGTGCAAAGATGGAGAGCGGCATGGTTGCAGCAGCTTCAAGCATTGGCATGTCGCCGAGAGTCGCCATGTCCGCAGCACCTGATTGCATCATGTTAATGGCGTCACCCCCTTTTTTTACCGCAATCACCTGCAGGGCAAGGCCCATACTGGCAAGTTCCTGGCGCAATATCCGATCATGCTTGAGCAGGGTGGCCAGGGTGCCGCCGGGCGCTGAAAGCGGCTGAGATGCAAAAACGAGCGGCGCCGTCCTGTCAGCTGCCGTTGACGATACAGCAGTGAACAACTGGCAGACTGCGGCACAGAGCAGGATTATATGGACAGGGCGAAACATACGTTCTCCTTGAGTGGATACTATTCGGCAGGTCGTCATTGCGCATACTCAAAGGTGTTGAGCTGATATTGGGCCGGGTTTTTCATCAACCGTGGCAGCAGATCGTCCATAAATGATGAGCGCAGCTTTACCGATGTCGCTTCAGCCGGGATTTTACCGACCTTTTTCAGGAATTCGAATTTTTTCAAGAGGAGTGTGTGTTTGTCGACTTCAACGGCGGAGAGCAGGGGAGCCCCGGAAACATCAAGCAGGTCATTTCGGGTAATTGCTGCAATATCCGCCACCGAGAGTGACGGAGGATTGCCGGTGAAGTCCGTCATGGCGGTGAGCGCCCAGCCGCTGGCAATATCGAGGTTGCCCCCAGTTTTCATCCAGCGCACCGAGCGTGCCACTGCAGCGGTCAGCGCATCTGCTGCAGCCGGATGCTCGTCGGCCAAACTGACGGAAACAAGAAGATAGGAGTTGCTGATATGGCGGTAGATGCTGGCAAAGCGGCCTGGATATTTTTTAACCGCAGCGGTCGGTGTCGGTTCCCAGGCGGCAAATGCGTCTATGGTGCCGCTGGCCAGAGCATCTGCCATCTGGTTCACCTCAAGTGGTACTAAGGTAATCACTTTTTCTGAGAGGCCGACTGAGCCGAGTGCCTGCAGCAGCGCATAGTGCGAGGTGGAGCCATGGGCGTTGCCGACCCTCATCTTGCGCAACTGCTCGACCCTTGTCCCCAGCGGGGCAACAACCGAGGAAAAGCTCCGCTTGACCATACCTACAATCAGCATATCCCCGGTGATGACCGCTTCTATTGAAGGGAAGTCTGCAAACATGACCGCATCAATCTGATCCTTAATGATCAGCCGCAGCACATCATTCCCCTTGGCAAAGGTCTTGAATGCGATTGTAACGCCTTCCTGCTTAAGCGCCTTCTGCAGGATGATGTCTCGCTTCAGGGTCTCTCCCAGCACCACCACCGGCACTGCCATGGGAAAGTACGCAAACGTTATGACTTTGGCCTCCTTACTTCCCGGTGCCGCTTTTTCCAGAGACTCAGCATTGGCCGCCGTATTCCAGAGAGGGAGCAGGAGCGCCGTGAGCAGTGAAAATACAGGGATCCAACGTAGCATTGCAGAACATGACAGTTGCATACAAGGACTCCTTTAATTCAGAGGCTATCCAGTGATGTCAGGTCGGGAAATTGCAGGGGGTTTCTTTAATCGTTTAAGATGCTTTCTGGGTTTTCGATTTTGAACCATTAGGCCATTCTTAATTCCAACAAAAAGGTGATATACTTCGAGGTGCCGTTTCCACCATGCGAAAAAACTTTCAATGTCCCCGCGGAGTTTGTATACTAGCGCTACTTGCTCAGCTGATAAGTCAAACGGATCAGTGGCTACCCAGTAAGATATGCCCTCAATATTATAGCCAATAAGGTGAATAGGTTTTTTGTTTGAATTTCAATAAGTACGTTTAATGCTGGACATTGCGGGGCAGGCTTTTCGGTTAAAATACATCAACCTCCTTAAATCACACCAGAAGAGTTGAGTTGACAATTCCATCATGTCCGCCGATTAACGACCGCGTTAATAACAACGGGCGTTCCAAGCAAAACCAATACT
>CAIMMA010000723.1 GCA_903842475.1 uncultured bacterium | reverse complement strand
CCCGGGGTGTCGATGAACCGAATGATTTCCTGACCGTCGATACGCACGGGAAAGGTCTGGCACACCATGGTTTCACCTGGAATCGGACTGATGCGTACCGAATCATCTTCCGCCAAGGTGGAGAGGACCGAGGACTTGCCCTCGTTGGGATGGCCGATAATCGCAAATTCCGGGATACGGTATCGGTTCATGGCTGCACCAGTGACCCGACATACAGGCAGGGATCGCCAATGGCCTGCATTTTTTGATTCCAGATCAGCAACTGCTCCGAGGTGACCGGAGTAAGGACGGTCTGGCGCGTGGGCCTGCCGATCAATGCCAGGGTGAGGGGGACCGTCGCCCCGATCCTCTGCCGCAGTTGACGCAGCAACGACTCGGTTTCGCGAAGCGGCGGCTGCCAGGCTTCCTGGAGCAACACTACTCCGGCTAACTTTTCGGCAGTGTCGGGCAACGGGGCCAGGATATCTGTTGCCATTGTTCCGGGCATGCCGATGCGAAGCCATTGGACGCTGGCCGCATCTATTTGCGGGCGGAGCAGGGCAAGCAGCGACGGGAGAGGGCAGTCCTCGTAGAGTTCGTCGGGAATCAGCACCCACCAGGACGTCTTGCCGGACACCGCATCCAGCGCCGGCATGCCGACCTTGGGGCCGGAGGCGGCGCCGAGATCAACCGAGGACGATTGGGATTGTCGTGTTCGAATCTTTTCGGTAACGCCGTTGGTGTCGATCCGGGGGGCCGCCATCCGCAGGAGGAGCGGCCTGATTTCCAGGGTGGCGAAATGTAATCGCTCCAGAGCCCGTTGCTGCTGTACCAATCCCAGCACCAGCAGGACAACACGGGGCAGAAGACCGTACACAACCACGGCGGAGCAGAGAAAGGGCCACCAGGAGACCAAGGCGCCGGTGGTCAGGTGTGTTATCCCCTCTTTAAGAATGATCTGACTGCCCTCAATCTGGGCAAGGCTGGGATAGGCAGGGGCCACAGCCCAGGTCCAAGGCAAAGCGATCCACTGCACCAGCCGAGCGACCGCCTCGGCCGAGAGCTGCAGGCTCGATTGCCAGCCGAAGGCGATATCGGCGAAGGCCACCTTGGCCAGGGTGACACCGATGACCCCGAGATTAAAACCAACCCCCCCGAGCTGAACCAGCAGGAAGGCCGGCCAGATCAGCAGGGCCGCCAACTCCTTGCGCTGCTGGACGCCGCCGGCCAGGGCCGCGAGATCGAGCCGCTGCCGACCGGTCAGGCTGCGCTGCAGCCGGCGTCGCACCCCGTCCAACCCCTTGATCAGCAGACGACCGAGGAAAACATACAGCACCGAGGATTCCATGGGGAGACGCCGTACCCGGCGATACAGGAGAAAAATCGATTGCAGCCCGAGAAACAGCAGCTGCAGCAGCACGAACAAGCCAAAATAGGTGGCAACATTGAGGGGAGCGGCCCCCGAATAGATCAGAAAGGTTCCAGCCAGGCCTGCCCCGGCCAATATCCCGGCGAAAAAAAACAAGCCGCGACCAAGAGCCGTCAGTTCCTGCCAAACGGTTCCCGGCAGGACCTGCCCTTCCTGGCCTTTTTCCTGCGTATACTGCAACCGCCGAATGGCCAGCCATTTACGCACCAGCAGCCGAGGGGGGATTTCGTCGGCCTTGCCGAGTTGCGGCTCGATCTTGGCCAGGAATATGATCCGGTCGCGTTTAGCCAGAACGCTCTCGCCCTCGCGCTGCCGCAGGGTTTCATCGGCCTGAAAGAAATAGTGCAGGTCAATGAGATCGGCGATACGCCACAGCGGCTTCACCATCCACACTCCGGGGAAAGCATCGAGAGCAGGCTCACCTTGGCTGCCTGCCTTCGAGGAAACAGGTGGATTGTATGCCTTTCCCTTTCATCTCGACGTTCTGGGAATCGGTAAAAATAAACCCATGCTGCAGGGCCCGGCAGACCGTATCCGAGACATGGATGCGCATGGGTGCGGAGAGAGCCTCGAGGCGAGCGGCAATGTTGACTGTGTCGCCAAAAATATCGTACAGGTATTTTTTGGTACCGACTATCCCACCCACCACCGGTCCCGAATGCATGCCGATGCGGATCTGCCACTGGAGCGCCGCCGTCCGATTGCGCTCCGCAAGATAATCGCGCATCGCCAGGGCGGCATCTGCCATGGCCTGGACATGATGGGAGTTTCCTTCGGGAATGCCGCAGACGCAGAGATAGGCATCACCGATGGTCTTCATCCGTTCGCAACCATTGGCTTCGGCAATGCGGTCAAAGGCGGTGAACAGCACATTAAGTTCGCCGATCAGAATTTCCGGATCGAGGGTGGCGGCAGCCGCCGTGAACTGGACGATATCGGCAAAGCAGACGGTGACTTCAGGGAAATATTGGGGCGCGCAGCTGCCCGTCAGCATGAGTTCCCGAGCTACCCGTGACGGGAGGACGTTAAGCAGCAGGGCTTCGGACTTTTGCTTTTCCAATTCCAGCAACCGGTTTTTCTCTTCCAACTGCCGCTGCAGCCGGCAAAGCTTGAGATGGGTGCTGATCCTGGCCAAAACCTCGGCGGGAGAAAAAGGTTTGGTGATATAATCCACCCCCCCGGCGGCAAAACCGTTCAACTTGTCAACGGTATCGTCAAGGGAGGAAATAAAAATAACCGGGGTATCGCGGGTGGCGTCCCGCTGCTTCAGAAGCCGACAGAGCGCCAACCCATCCATTTCCGGCATGAGGATGTCAAGCACGATCAAGTCCGGGACCTCAGCCTCCAGCAGAACCAGGGCTTCCTTGCCCTGCTCGGCGGTCCGGATGCGATACCCCTGCTTTTCCAGTAAACTCTTGAGAATTTTCCGGTTGATCGGAGAATCTTCAACGATCAGTATGGAGACCATGTCGTTGTTCATCGATACTTCGGGCCGCAACCGTCGCTCAAACCGGACGGCTGCCCCGACGGGCCCGTTGCTGCAAGGCCATATCCATGAGCACCAGGGCGGCCATGGATTCAACAATCGGGACCGCCCTCGGCACCACGCAAGGGTCATGACGCCCTTTCGCCTCCAAGGTGACCGCATGACCATCGAAGTCCACGGTCTCCTGGGCCATGCCGATGGTGGCCACCGGCTTAAACGCGACCCGGAACACCACGGGTTCGCCGTTGCTGATCCCGCCTTGCACGCCGCCGCTGTGGTTGGTCCCCGTCCCCAGTTGCCCCCCTTTGGTGACGAACGGATCGTTATGCAGGCTGCCGCGCATCCGGGTGCCGGCAAACCCGGAACCGATGTCAAAGCCCTTGGTAGCGGGCAGGGAGAGCATAGCCTGGGCCAGCCGGGCCTCGAGCTTGTCGAAGACCGGCTCGCCCAGACCGACCGGAACATTGCGGCAGACGCAGGTGAGGATGCCGCCGGTGGAATCCTTGGCTGCGAGGATCTCTTTAATCCGCTCCTCCATGCGCGCTGCGGTAGCCGCATCGGGACAGCGAACCAAGGTGGCATCGACAGCCGTTCGACTGATCCGCTCCGGATCGACAACGGGTGCTTCGATGTCACCGACCGCGCTCACCCAGGCCACGATTTCGATGCCATAGGTCTGCCGCAGCCATTTTTCGGCGATGGCCCCGGCGGCCACCCGGCCGATGGTTTCGCGGGCACTGGAACGCCCCCCGCCGCTGGACGCCCGGATACCGTACTTCATCTGGTAGGTGAAATCGGCGTGGGAAGGACGGGGAATCCGGCTCATCTCGCCATAATCCTGGGGCCGCTGATCCTTGTTGTTGATCAGGAGCATGATGGGGGTTCCCAGGGTCCGGCCGAATTCGGTTCCCGAATAGATGGTGACCCGATCATCCTCCTGCCGCGGGGTGGTGAGATCACTCTGCCCCGGACGTCGCCGCGACAACTGCGGCTGGATATCGGCCTCGGTCAGCTCCATTCCGGGCGGGCAGCCGTCGACGATCGCCCCTACCCCCTTGCAATGCGATTCCCCAAAAGTCGTCACCCGATACAGGGTTCCCAGCGTACTGGACATAACACCTCTCCTTGCTCTGTTGATGCCGTCTACGGATTACAAAAATACGGATTACACAAATCTTTGCAGATACCAGTCCGTGGCCTGATCGAGCCCGGCCCGTACAGTAAAGGCCGGATGATACCCCAGCAATTGCTCAGCCTTGGAAATGTCGGCCAGGGAATGGCGGACATCGCCGGCCCGAAAATCGCGATAGACCGGCTCTGCGGCTCCGGCCGTCGGCACGCTCCCGGCAACCCGCTCACGGATCAGTCGATACAACTCGTTCAGACTGGTGCGCTCCCCAAAAGCGACATTATACACCTGATCGGCGGCCGCAACGTCTGCGGTCGCAGCCAGGATATTGGCCTGGACGCAATTGTCGATGAAACAAAAGTCCCGGCTGGTCTCGCCATCGCCGTTGATAAAAACCGGCTCGCCCTTGAGGAGTCCGGCAAACCATTTGGGAATCACCGCGGCATAAGCCCCGTCGGGATCCTGGCGCTGGCCGAAGATATTGAAATAGCGCAGGCCGATGGTCGCAAAACCGTAGGTGCGGGCAAAGACTGCGGCATACAGCTCATTGACCAGCTTGGTCACCGCATAGGGCGAGAGCGGATTACCGATGGTGTCCTCGACCTTGGGCAGGCCGGGATGATCGCCGTAGGTCGAACTGGAGGCGGCATAGACCATCCGCCGGACTTTGGCATCCCGGGCGGCCACCAGCATATTGAGGAAGCCGTTGATATTGTTGGCGTTGGTGTTGACCGGGTCTTCAATCGAGCGGGGCACCGAGCCCAGGGCGGCCTGATGGAGGACATACTCGACCCCGGTGCAGGCGCTGCGGCAGGCTTCCAGGTCGCGGATATCGCCCCGGATGAAACGAAACCGCTGCCAGGCCGAGGCCGCGACCCGCCCCTTGACTTCATCGAGATTGTGCTGAAAACCGGTGGCAAAATTATCGAGCCCGACCACCTGTTGGCCCATCTGCAGCAGGGTCTCGAGAAGATTGGAACCGATGAAGCCGGCAACGCCGGTTACCAGCCAGGTGGCCGGCTGTTGCCGGAGCTGTTCCTGCCGGGCCTGATAAACGTGCATATTGTCTGTTCCTTTGGGAGTCGGTTTGTTGTACATTGCAGGGCGTTACCTTTGGTCTGCCTAGCCGGATAATAGCGCCGATAGCCGCCAGCGTCAATGCCGATCGGCAATTCACCTCCCCCCGAGATCAGCACCCTTGCCATGTCCCTGCCCCGGAAAATCATTCACATCGACATGGATGCCTTTTTCGCCTCGGTCGAACAGCGAGACTGCCCCGAACTGCGCGGGCGGCCGGTGATCGTCGGCGGCGATCCCCGGGGCCGCGGGGTGGTGGCCGCTTGCTCGTATGAGGCCCGCGCCTTTGGCGTCCATTCGGCCATGGCCTGCGCCCGGGCCCAGCGCCTCTGCCCCGGGGCGGTGTTCCTCAAACCCCGGATGGAGCAGTATCAGCAGGTCTCGCGGGCAATCATGGCCCTCTTCGCCCGGGTTACCCCGCTGGTGGAACCGCTCTCCGTGGACGAGGCCTTTCTCGATGTCACCACCAACCTCCAGGGGGAGCCGTCCGCCACCCGCATTGCCCAGGGGCTGCGGCAGACCATCCGCGAGGCCACCGGACTCACCGCCTCGGCCGGGGTCTCCTGCAACAAATTCCTGGCCAAGATAGCCTCCGGCCATGACAAACCCGACGGCCTCACCGTGATCCCGCCGGAACAGGCCCTGGCGTTCATCAACACCCTGCCGATCGGCAAGTTTTACGGAGTCGGCGCGGTCACCGAAAAGAAGATGCTCGGCTTGGGCATCCGCACCGGTGGCGACCTCCTCCGTTTTTCCCGGCAGGAGCTGGTCGCGCAGTTCGGCAAATCCGGCCTGTTTTTTTTCGATATCGCCCGCGGCCAGGACCACCGCCCGGTGGAGTCGAGCCGGATCCGCAAATCCATCGGCACTGAAACCACCTTTGCCGAAGATGTCGCCGGGCTTGATCAGGTGATGGCCCTGCTCGCCGGCCTCGTCCAGCAATTAGCCGAGGACCTGGCACACCGGCAGATCGGCGGCCGGACCTTGACCCTCAAGCTCCGCTACAGCGATTTCACCACCATCACCCGCTCCTGCACCGTCCCCGCAGGTTTTTTCGAAGCCGCCGAGATGCAAGCGCAGTTGCCCCGCCTGCTGGCGGCCACCGAAGCCAGCCGCAGAAAAATCCGCCTGCTCGGCCTCACGGTTGCCAACCTCTGGCCCGCCCATGAGCGGCGGCGGCCCCAGGGATTGCAATTACCTCTCCCCTTCCCTCCCCCTGTTCCTTCAGGAACGGTTCCGTGAACCGAGCCCCGGCAATTCGGTGTGCAGGGGACCTTGCACTTAGGAGAGCTCGGCAAACAGCCTGCGCAGGGCGACCTCCTTGGCCTTGGCCTCCACCTCGACGGTGATCCGCTGTTGTCGCCAGCAGGACGGCAGGTCGTCGATGGCGATGAAATCGTGATGGGGCCGGGGATTGGCACCCTGCCAGCCGTCCCGTGGGCTGGAGAGGTGAAACAGCGGCTCCCGTGACCAGGTGGCCAGAGCACGCTCGGTCACCTCTTCGACGGTCAGCCCGTCGGGGTGGCAGCGATGATGATGGACATCGTACACAAAGGGAATGCCGGTGGCCGCGCATACCGGCAGCAGATCCGCCGGGGTATAGACCCGGTCGTCGTTTTCCAGAGCCAGGCGGGAGCGGACCGAATCCGGCAAGTGTTCGATCATGGCAATCACCCGGCCCAGGGCAGCGGGTTTGTCGCCATACCCTCCGCCGCCGTGGAGGGTGAGCACATCGGCGCCGACCCGTTCCGCCGCCTCCGCGTGATATTCGAGCTCGGCCAGCGAGCGAGCCGAGACCCCGGCGTCGGCGGAGGAGAGCAGGGTGAATTGATCGGGATGAAAACTCAAACGGATATCGTGCCGGCCGGCAAGAGCCCCTGCCTGTCGGTAGGTTTGATCGATCAGCTCGTACCCGGGCAGATCCTCCAGGCGATACCCCAGCTGGGGGTGGGTTTTGAGCGGCAAAATGCGGCTGTTGATCCGAAAGGACCCGATCCCCTGTTGGTGGCAGAATTCGATCGCCTGCAGCAGGGCCTGGCCGTTATGGACAATGGTGTCCGAGAGTTGCGTCAGCTGGCGGGCGCGATCGAGTTTGCCCAGGTGGGTCGCCTGCCGGATGCCAAACGCGATAGGCGCTTCCTTGAAAAGACAGCAGAGCCCCCACCTGATGCCGCTTGGATTGCGATTCATCCCCGGTCCTGACCGTCGCCGATCAGCGGCAGGACCTTGGTCACCCGGAAACGCACCAGGTGTTTGGGTCCTTTGGCCCGATCCTCTCCCGGACTGAGATGTCGCCGGGTCATCGCTTCAATCAGCTGCGCATCGTCGGATTCGTCGATCTTTTCCAGAGAGAGCCGAATGCCCTGGTACCCGCTCCCCTGTTCGATAAACAGATAACTGGCATGGCCGTTGGCCTGGAGATTGGCGTAGGTCCGCCGTTCCCGCATGACAAAGGTCAGGCTGTCGCCCTCGGTACAATGCGGCCTGGAGTAGATGGCGGTGGCCACTTCCCCGGATGCCGCGGCGGTCGCCAGCACTCCAGTCCCTTGGGTTGTGGTGAAATAGTCTTTGAAATTCATGCGGCATGCCTCCTGCAGAGATGCTTGGATTGTTTACGGTTATGCCATAAGGTAATCAGGGAACCCGCCGGCACAATAGGGAATTCCCGATCAAAGCAGGTCCGACCCTCGACAGAATTCCCGACGACGGTTGGCGGGAGGAAGCGCAGCACGACTCTGCTTGCGTTGTCCGCTGCACTCAACTATTATAAACGCATACAAATTTCCCTTGTTGCTCATCATCGCGCAGGAGTTTCCCATGGCCGACAGCCTCTACATCGCCAACCTCGAAAAAGACAGCGGAAAACTGGTCGTCACCCTCGGCGT
>CAIMMA010000722.1 GCA_903842475.1 uncultured bacterium | reverse complement strand
CCTCGCTGGGTATAGCTTAGGGGATGCGGATATCCTTCGCCGGGCCATGGGCAAGAAGATCCCGGAGGTGATGGAGAAAGAGCGCGGCAAGTTCATGGCCGGGTGCAAGACCAACCACATCCCGGAAGACAAGGCCAAGTACATCTTCGACCTGATGGCCAAATTCGCCGGCTACGGTTTCAACAAGTCCCACAGTGCCGCCTATGCCCTGATCGCCTATCAGACCGCCTATCTCAAGGCCCATTACCCGGCCCAGTTCCTTGCCGCCCTGCTCTCCTGCGATGTCGAGAACACCGACAAGGTGGTCAAATATATCAACGAATGCCGGCAGGAGAAAATCGAGGTCCTGCCGCCGGACATCAACGAATCGTTCAGCGATTTCACGGTCATCAACGATCGCATCCGCTTTGGCCTGGCAGCGGTGAAAAACGTGGGCGGGGCCGCGTTGGAATCGATCCTGGCCGAGCGCCAGGAAGGTGGTCCTTACCGCTCGCTGAGCCATTTCTGCAGCCGGATCGACAGCTCCAAGGTCAACCGCAAGGTGATCGAAAGCCTGATCAAGGCCGGGGCCTTTGACTCGATGCATGGCCACCGCGCCCAGTTCATGGCGATTCTCGATCAGTGTATCGAACGGGCCAAGGCGGTGCAGCGCGATCGCCTGAGCGGTCAGATGAACCTGTTCACCATCGGCCAGTCAGCGGCCAAACAGGCCGAAAACGTCGAGGTCGCCCTGCCGGAGGTCAAGGAATGGCCCAAGCTGGAACGGCTGGCCAGTGAAAAGGAGACCGTGGGTTTCTTCCTCACCGGCCACCCGCTGGAAGGGGTTATGACCGATCTCCGCCGGGTGGTCGACACCGACATCGCCGGAGCGGGAAAACTGCGCGACGGCCAGGTGGTGCGGATCGGCGGCCTGATCAACCAATACAAGGAACACAAATCGAAAAAAGGCGAGCGAATGGCCTTCACCATCCTGGAAGACATGAGCGACGGCATTGAAGTCATTGTCTTTCCCTCAACCTTTGCTGAATGTTCGCATCTGCTCGGCACCGACCAGCCGCTGATCGTGGTGGGAACGGTGCAGCAGGGGGAACGGGGTGGTAAAGTGGTGGCCCAGGAGATTAAAACCCTGGCCGACAGCCTGGAACAGTATGCCGAAAAAGCAACCATCACCCTGCGGGCCGCAGCCACATCGCGTCAGCACATGCTGGAGCTCAAGGAATTGCTGTATCAGCACCACGGATCCATCCCCGTACTCCTTACCCTCCATTTCGACAACCGGGGAGAGGTCGATATCCTGGTGCTGAAAGACATGGGGATTCGGCCGAGCTCGGAACTTTTCCACACCATCACCCGGCTCTGCGGCCCTCAATCGTTGGCGGTCCAGATGAAACGCCCCGAGGTGCAACGACGCAACAACAACGGCAATGGCAATGGTCGCCATAACCATAGCCATTGAACAATCGCCTGGGGAGTTAAACCAAAAAAGGCGGTCCATCGTAAACGATGAACCGCCTTGGCAGTACCAGCGGATAGGAGACCGCCCACCCGTGGTGGGCGGCGGCAATCCTATCTTATTTCGTTAATTTTCAAACACTTCGTACTCTGTCGGTGCCCCGAGCAACCTGTCGATCTGTTCCTGCAACTCGGTACGTTCCTTGCTGAGCGTCCAATCCCGCCAGTCATCAATGGATTGCCAAGTGCTGATAACCAGGCTGACGCCCTCCTTGTCAACCCGATGAAAGGTTTCTCCTGAGATATAACCCTTTCTGCCGATGGTCAGCGCCCTCATTTTTCTCAAAAGAGTTTCCAGTTCCGGAGCCACTTTTTCCCCAACCTTCCTTTTAATCATAACTTTGACGGCCATGGGTTCCTCCTTGTGTTGATGTAGGTTGATCTGACGTACATGAACAGTGAACAGCCTCTTTATGACTTATTATAAGCAACGATGAAGTCATAATCAAAGAATTGTGCAGGCGGATGAAAAAAACCTGCCGCCCGTGTCCTTTTCCTGGGGATAAGGACAGCAAAAGGTTCGTCCCGAATTAATACACCTTGAGTTTGCCGCCGGTGCCATGGCCTTGCGGACCAGCAGCTTCCTGAGGTTGATAGTTTTTAGTCGCTTTCACCAGGTTATTAAAGGCATCGGTCATTGCCGCCACCACCACCTTTCCTTCCGGGGTTTTCTTGTATGCCGACAAACCGCCGCCGACTCCACCTTCCAGCATCCCGAAAACACCACCGATATCCATTGAACTGCCGCTGCCCTCAGCCACAGACACCTGGACACCTGAACGATTGTCTATCAGGGTCAGCAAACTCTGAGCGCCCTTTGACTGCATCGAACCGCCAATAACAGCGCCGACCGTACCGAACAGTCCGCCGACCGCTCCGCCGACCCCACCCATGTTGTTATCTTGGAGGATCAGGGTGGGCGTAACCGTATAATCGGCAGCTACCATCTGCCCTTTGCCGAAATTGCTCTTCTTTCGCAGTTCTCCAGACTGCATCAAATCCCGTTCCCGCATAAGGCTGTCCATGCCGGCACCCCGCTCGACCACGACAAAACAGTTGCTCTGCTGGGCCAAAAGGCGCAGAACCGGAACGGTTGACTGCATACCATGCTGACTCATCCAGGAGTACCAGTTGGAGGTTTGATCTTCATTGACGGCCAGAGTCCCAAAAGGGGAACCACAGTGTTCAAGGGAGGCGTTGGCGTTGGCCGCATTGGCGCCACCGGCGCTGCCGGTAGCCTCGGTTTTAGCACTCGCACTTCCCATTTGCACTTGGCTGCAAGCCGGCAGAACACTCAAGGCAAGCGCAATCCCCAACAAGTACTTCTTCATAACTTCCTCCATTAAATGAATAGGTATGGTGTTGCTGATTATTTCTTTACAAGATGGACGATTATCCGATCACAGGGAGAACTGCCGAGGATCTCGGCGGCACTGGCCTGATTTGCGGCAATTTCCAGGTAGCCGGCGCTGTCAAACAAGGCGAGCAGCGCACCAGGGGCCACCTCGCTATAGGTTCTGGCCAAGGTTGTAATCCGTTGACCGGCAATTTCAAGATAATGGAAGGATGCGGACTCCCAATGCCCCTCGCGGATAGTGGTGCGAATATTGCCGAAATGATCGATCCGTTGTACCTGGCTGTGGAGGCAGTCGTCTTCCGCAACTGCCGAGGGCACGTTCGTCAGGTTGATGGCGTCCAGAGCCACGGTATCGCCAAAATCGTGAAGGGCGCCGCCGTTGGCCAGAGCCGCGGCCACCGGAGCCATGATATCGCGACCATGAAAGGTCGGGCTGACGGAAACGTTGAGAGCGTTCCGATTTTCGAGGCGATGCACCACCTCAAGCTTGCGGTCAACGACGAGTGCAGACAGGATGCCGTTATCAGGAGCAATGAAAAAATGGCCGTCACCCGCCGCAACCAGGATTGATCGCTGCCCGCCAACCCCGGGATCGACCACAACCAGATGGATCGACCCCGACGGGAAAAAAGCATAACTGGTTCGAATGGTGAGGGCTGCGGTGACCACATCCCAGGCAGGGATAGCATGGGTGATATCGATGAGGGTAGCGTCGGGACACCCCTTGAGCAGCGCCCCTTTGAGCTGGCCGGCATAGGAATCCTGCAGGCCGAAATCGGTGGTCAGGGTGATGATGGGGCGGTTAGGAACGATATCCATGGAAAAGGCAGGAAAGGGTCCTCAAACGTTAAAAAAAACGCGAACCTGCGAGCTGTCCGCACCCCTCGTCCATGCGATTTTCCCACTGCCGTGAAATGTGGTTGAGCGCACAGGCAACCCATATTGATCCTTAACAGTGTATAGCAAAGCCACCGACACCGTCAAGCAACCCCTGCCATTAATTACTAAAACACCTGACCGGGCGCTAGGTACTTTTGCCCGCGGAAGTGTTTTTCGTCTCAGCCAAAACAGAGGCCGCAGTCCGGACAACTGGTCGAGCTGGTGGTAAACCGAAAGCCGCAGGCCGGGCAGACAGCCTCTTGGACCTCGACATTGTACACCGCATCGGCAAGACTGGTGTCATGGTCCGACAAGCCGGTGGTTTGCCGGTATTCCTCCTCCAGCACCGCCGCCACCTCGCGCAGGTCGCTGGTGCGTACCTGCAGGAGCAGTTCGCTGCCGCGGCATCCCTTGGTGCAGTTCTCCGGGCTCTCTTTCGTGGCAAGCGATGGGATGCCCTGCTGAAGCAGATAGGCCTGCAGCTGTTTCATCGCCAGCACCGGCCCCTTGCGGATGGTGGTCATCGGCTCGTCGGGAAAAATCTCCAGGGAGCGGGGCGATTTTTCTTCCCGATGGGCCGCCATCCGGGCCTGCATCTCGAGGCCGGTGAGCAGCGCCACGCCGCAGGTGGCGCAGGCACCAATTTCGGCGCGGTATTCATCATTGCATTGGGGACAATATTTTAAATCGGGTTCAATGTTCAGGTGCATGGTCGACTCGGGCAGGAGTTAATGGGGTAGGTACCCACCAGGGCGCCTTAGAGAATATAGCGGCTCAGGTCCTCATTTTCCGAGATATCGGTCAACTGCCGCCGCACATAATCGGCGGTGACCGTAAATTCCAATTCCTCACGGTCCGAGGCATCAAAGGAGACTTCATCCAGGACTCGTTCAATGACCGTATGCAGCCTCCGGGCGCCGATATCCTCGGTCTTTTGATTGACATGGACCGCAATCCTCGCCATCTCGCGAATAGCTTCTTCCTCAAAAACCATCCGGATGTCCTCGGTGGCCAAGAGGGCGGTGTACTGCTTGATCAAGGCATTTTTCGGCTCGGTCAGGATGCGGAAAAACTCCTCTTCCCCAAGGGCGTGGAGGTTGACCCGGATGGGAAACCGCCCCTGGAGCTCGGGCACCAGATCCGAGGGTTTACAGACATGGAAAGCGCCGCTGGCGATAAAGAGGATATGATCGGTTTTCACCGGACCGTACTTGGTGGTGACCGTGGTCCCCTCGACGATCGGCAGCAGGTCGCGCTGCACCCCTTCTCGCGAGACTTCGGGGGAACCGGAACCGGCGCCGCCGCGCGAGGCAATTTTGTCGATCTCATCGAGAAAAATGATCCCCGACTGCTCGGTGCGACGGATGGCTTTTTCAGTGACGCTTTCGCTATCGACCAGCCGCTCGGCCTCCTCCTTTTTAAGAAATTCTAGCGCTTCGGGCACCTTCATCTTTTTGGGCTGCCGTTTCTTGGGGAAAAACTTGGAAAAAGCCTCCTGAAGCGAGCTCTGCATATCCTCCATGCCGGAGGCTGAAAAAACCTCCACCATCGGAGCCCCGCCGCTCGAAGCCACCGCCAGTTCAACCACCCGGTCGTCGAGCTCGCCTCGGCGCAGCATCTCGCGGAACCGCTCCCTGGTACTCTGGCTGCGGTGTTCTTCCGATTTTGCGCCGCCGCTGTCGTAGCCAAGCGGGATGACGTTGGGCTGAGCGGAAGCGGCCATGCCGGTTTGCTGTCCCGGAGTGCGCGGCAGGAGCAGATCCAGCAGGCGCTCTTCGGCCAGGGCCTCGGCCTTGCCTTGCACCCCTTCCTCCTCCTCTTTGGTCACCATGTTGACCGCCAACTGGGTAAGATCGCGGATCATCGATTCGACATCGCTACCGACATAGCCGACCTCGGTGAATTTGGAAGCCTCGATTTTGAGAAACGGGCTCTGGGCCAGATGAGCGAGTCGACGGGCTATCTCGGTTTTCCCCACCCCGGTCGGGCCGATCATAATGATATTTTTAGGGGCTATTTCCTCGCGCAGCGGCGGTTCGACCTGCTGCCGCCGCCAGCGGTTACGAAGGGCTATGGCCACCGAACGTTTGGCGTCCGCCTGACCGATGATGTAACGATCGAGTTCGGCGACGGTTTCCCTGGGAGTAAGGGAGTTGAGCGCTGACTGTTCTTTCATATTTTCTCAACAACAATGTTGGTGTTGGTATAGACGCAGAGAGAACCGGCTATCTCCAGGGAAGCCCTGGCAATAGCGGCGGCATCGAGCTCGGAATGGGTGATAAGCGCCCGGGCCGCAGCCTGGGCATACGGGCCGCCGCTGCCGATGGCCAGGATACCGTCATCGCCCTCGATGACATCGCCGGTGCCCGAGAGCAGCAGGGAATATTTGGCATCCACGGCGATCAGCATGGCCTCGAGTCGGCGCAGCATTTTATCCATACGCCAGTCTTTGGCCAATTCGACCGCGGCCCGCATCAGGTTGCCGTTGTACTGCTCCAGTTTCTGTTCCAGCCGATCATAGAGGGTAAAGGCATCGGCGGTGGACCCGGCGAATCCGGTGATCACCTGATCATGATACAGCCGACGGACTTTTTTCGCCTGGTGCTTGATGATGGTCGCGCCGAGGGTCACCTGCCCGTCGCCGGCGACCACCACCTCGCCTTTGTGGCGAACGGCGATAATGGTGGTGGAGCGAATTTTCTGAGTCTTCATAATCTTTTGGTCATCGGCTCCGCAGAAGGAAAGGGGAAGAAAGAGTATCAATTTGTAAACAATATATGCCGAGGAGTCAATCCCCACCCCGGTTTTCGACAGCCGGCTTCCGGTTTTTCAACTTTGTGGCCTTTTGGCCTGGGGATGGGCCAGATCGTAGACTTTGGCAAGATGGTCGATATTGATATGGGTATACTTCTGGGTGGTCGACAGGCTGACATGCCCCAGCAGTTCCTGCACCATTCGCAGATCG
Organism: uncultured bacterium; assembly: GCA_903842475.1. Lineage (GTDB taxonomy): Bacteria > Desulfobacterota > Desulfobulbia > Desulfobulbales > Desulfobulbaceae > Desulfobulbus. The sequence continues at coordinate 10,139 of CAIMMA010000722.1, read as the reverse complement.
GCCCCCATCTCCAGCAGGTGGGTGGCAAAGGAATGCCGCAGACCATGGGGCGTGACCGTCACCCCGATCCCGGCCCGCAGGCCGTACATCTGCACAAAACGCTCCACGCTCCGGGCGGTCAGCCGCGTCCCCTGCCCATTGAGCAAGAGCGCCTTGGGTTCGACCGCAAGCCCCCGGACGAGGCGGGCAATTGACAGGGATTCGCGCTCGGGCAGGTACTTGAGCAAGGCCTCTTTGGCCGCGGTCCCGAAAGGAATCAGCCGCTCCTTGTTGCCCTTACCCCGGACGCGAACCATTTCTCCCGCCAAATCAAAATCCTCCAGATTGGAGGCCACCAACTCGGAAACCCGCATACCGGTGGAATAGAGCATCTCCATGATGGCCCGGTCCCGACGAAAATACCGATCACTGGCTATCGGCGCTTCCAGGAGGCTGAAAACTTCGTCCACGGTGAGAAAAGCGGGGATATACTGACCGAGTTTTGGACCTGCGACCCCGAGCAGCGGATCGGACCCGACCACCTTTTCCCGTTGCAGGTAGCGAAAAAAAGTACGCAGCGACGAGAGCTTTCTGGCCACCGAGGCTCCGGCATTGCTGATATAGAGGGAACCGACAAAGGACTGCACCATCGCGGGGGTGATCAATCCCGGCTGGGCAGCCTCACCGCAGAAACGATGAAATTCAAGGATATCCCGTTGGTAGGCATCAGCGGTATGCGGCGAATAGCCCTTCTCAGCAAGGAGCCAGGCAACGAATCGTTCAATATGGGCAGTCATGACCAAAGAGATGTTGAAACCAACAGGGAGAATGTTTACTATAGACGATTACCCTTGCGCTCTTTTTTCGGCAAACAAAATCGTTCACAGCAAAAGGAAAGCGGAATCGGTTTATGGCAAAAAAGACCTTCGAAAATGCCCTGGCCAGGCTGGAACAGATCACCGACGAACTCGAAGCCGGAGATCTGAGCCTGGAAAAAAGTCTCGATAAATTCAACGAAGGCATTGCACTGGTGCAATTCTGCAACAGCACTCTCGAAGAGGCCAAAAGCCGCGTCGAACTGCTGTTGAAAAAGGATGGCCAACTGGTTGCCGTGCCCTTTGCAGAGGAAGACGGTGGAGATTAAGACCTATCTGGACGAACAACGGCAACACGTCGAAAAACACCTGGCCGACTTCATGATGCAACCGGTCGGCGATTTCAGCCGACACATCGAGTCCATGCGCTACAGCCTTTTTGTCGGCGGTAAGCGCATCCGTCCTATCCTCTGCCTGGCGGCGGCTGCGGCCGTGAACGACGACGAAAAGAGTCTGAAACGGGCCATGCCGGTCGCCTGCGCCCTGGAGTGCATCCATACCTACTCGCTCGTCCATGACGACCTGCCCGCCATGGACGACGACGACCTCCGCCGGGGCAAACCGACCAACCATACGGTCTTCGGCGAGGCGGCCGCCATCCTGGCCGGCGACGGCCTGCTCACGTTCGCCTTTGACCTCCTCAGCGGCCAAGATTCCGCCGGCATTAACGATTCGGTCCGAATTCGCATCATCCAGACCATTGCCCGGGCCGCCGGCTCTCTGGGCATGGTCGGCGGCCAATCCCTGGACATGCTTTTTGCCGGGCAACAGGTCGGCTACGAGGAACTGCGTGCCATTCACCGCAGCAAGACCGGTGCTTTGATCACCGCCTCGGTGGTCAGCGGTGCGCTGGTGGCCGGTGCGGACGAGGCACAGAACGAGGCCTTGGCCGCCTATGGCGACCACATCGGCCTGGCTTTCCAGATCGTTGACGACCTTCTGGATGTCGAGGCCACCACCGAACAACTCGGCAAACCGGCGGGCAGCGACATCAAGTCCGACAAGGTCACCTATCCCTCGCTGTTCGGCAGGGAAACTTCGCGGACCATGGCCAGGGAAGCGGTGCAGGAGGCCATTGCCGCCCTCGCTCTTTTTGACCGGAAGGCCGACCCGCTCAGGGCCCTTGCCAATTATATCGTGGAACGTAAGAAATAATCATGCTCATTTTGGACCCACAGACCGACCAGCAGGCCAACCTGTTGGAAACCATCGATTCCCCACGTGATCTGCGCGGGCTCAGCCTTCCCGAGATGGAAATCCTCGCCCGGGAAATCCGGGAAACCATTATCGCCACCGTGGCCGAAACCGGTGGCCACCTCGCTCCCAGCCTCGGCGTGGTCGAACTGACCATTGCCTTGCACTATGTTTTTGATACCCCCCACGATCGTCTGGTCTGGGATGTCGGCCATCAGGCCTATGCGCACAAACTGCTCACCGGCCGCCGCGACCAGTTTGCCACCCTGCGCCAGTACAAAGGCATGAGCGGTTTCCCTAAACGGGCGGAAAGCGAGTACGATCCGGTGGAGGCCGGTCACAGCTCCACCTCGATCTCCCACGGCCTGGGCATGGCGGCGGCCAAGGCCATCCAGGGGGATAATGGCAAGGTTATCGCCATTATCGGCGACGGCTCCATGACCGCGGGCATGGCCTTCGAAGGCCTGAATCATGCCGGCGACCTGGGCCGAGATCTGGTGGTCATCCTCAACGACAACGAGATGTCGATCTCCAAAAACGTCGGAGCGCTGTCCAGTTTTCTCAGCCGGAAACTAACCGGCCGGACTATCCGCCGGTTGCGGGATCATATCGAGGAACGGCTGCTGGCGCTATCTTCGGTGGGCGAGAACATCCTCACGGTCCTGCGTAAGAGCGAAGAAAGCATCAAAGGGTTTTTCACCCCGGGCATGCTGTTCGAGGCGCTCAAATTCAAATACATCGGCCCGATCCCCGGACATGAGCTGGAAGACCTGATCGCCACCCTGGAAAATGTCCGGGATCACAACCATGGTCCGGTGCTGGTGCATGTGATCACCACCAAGGGCAAGGGGTATAAACCAGCGGAGACCCACCCCGGCGATTACCACGGGATCGGCCCCTTTGACATTGCCACCGGCGCACCGAGGAAGAGCGGCAACGGCACGGTTTCCTATACCAAGGTGTTTGGCGACACCCTCTGCCGACTGGCCCGCCAGGACGCACGCTTGGTGGCGATCACCGCTGCCATGCCCGAAGGAACCGGGCTGCAGCCCTTTAGCGTTGAGTTCCCCGAACGCTTTTTCGATGTCGGCATTGCCGAACAGCATGCGGTCACCTTTGCCGCCGGGCTCGCCCTGGAAGGGATGCGCCCTTTTTTCGCGGTGTATTCCTCGTTCATGCAGCGGGCGCTTGATCAATTGATCCACGATGTCTGCCTGCCCAACCTGCCGGTGACCATTGCCCTGGACCGCAGCGGGGTGGTCGGCGCCGACGGTCCGACCCACCATGGCGTTTTTGACCTCGCCTTTCTCCGTTTCATCCCCAACCTGACGGTCATGGCCCCTAAGGATGAGAATGAACTGCAGCAGATGCTGTACACCGCCCTCCACCACCAGGGACCGGTGGTGCTCCGCTACCCCCGGGGCTGTGGCGAAGGAGTGGCCATGGATACCGCCTTCCAGCGCTTGGCCATCGGCAAAGGGGAATTGCTGCGGACAGGCAGCGATGCCCTGCTCTTGCCGATCGGCAACCGGGTCGCCTCGGCGCTGGCCGCCGCCGCCCGCCTTGAGCAACAGGGCATTACGGCCGCCGTGATCAACCCCCGTTTCCTCAAACCCCTGGACAGCGAACTCATCACCACCTGGGCCGCCCAAACCGGTCGAGTGGTGACCATTGAGGACAACAGCGCCCTGGGCGGCTTCGGCAGCGGCGTGCTTCAACTGCTCAATGAACACGGCCTGCACCTGCCGGTGAAAATCCTCGGTTATGGCGACACCTTCATCGAACACGGCCCCCAGACCACCCTCTGGAACAATGCCGGCATCGACACCGACGGCATCGTCCGCAGCGTTCTCGACCTGATGCGCCCATAAAAAAAAGGGGCAGAGCCGCTTTGTTCGGCCCTGCCCCCCCATTCCTCTTGTTCAGACATTTTCCCGACCCTGTAGGCAGGCGGAGCCCGCGGCTCAGTCGTCGAAGTTCCCCTGCGGTCCCTTGTCCGAGTTCAGGGCGGCCGCCTTTTCCCGAATTTTCGCCTCGGTCCAGTCCTCGGGCGATTCGATCCGGCCGGTTTTGGGGCCGATGTCATACGACCCGGCTTCCAGGATGGCATCGACCCCGAAATGGGCGGTGTCAGCGGCATTGAAGACCTCGACCAGCAGGGTGTAGACAAAATTTTCCACCCGCCGCGCCATTCGTTCACGGACCGCTTTAGGCTGCCCCATAATCTTATTTTCAAAGGGCAGATTCAGACTTTTATAATCCCCCTTCTTCCAACCCTTGCCCTCGGCGTAAGCCCGCATCTCCTCCCACAGTTCCTCGGTAACGCCCTCGCCGGGGATTTTGATAAAATCGCCGTTGGCATCCAGGGTGGCGTTACCGTAATCGTTAACCATCAGCCCCCAGGAAACCATCTGCAAGGCGGTGGCGACATTGGCTTTGGTGGAATAGGTCTGGGCGGCGATCGCCCGCAGTCGATCGGAATTATTGCCGGAGGTGCCGTGCTGGGCGCCGGAGATGGCATAGCCGGCCAGGGCCTTGTGGATTTCGGCGGTCAGTTCCACCTGGATGCCCTGCGCAGAGGCCTCAAGGCCATGGGTGGTGCCGTTATTGAGGGCGATCCAGTCGGGAAAGACATCGTGGGCATTGAGCCCCTGGATGATAAACATCGCTTCTTCCTTGGTGGAAAGGCCGTGTTTTCCTTTGATCTCACCCACTTCGGTTTCCAAGCCGGCCCAGGCCGGAACCTGCCGGGCCAGATGGATGCTGGCCAAGAGGTTGTCGGCATCGGGCATATGCGAGGCATCAATGGCAATGGAAGTGATCCCGGCCTCGAAGATCGTGGGGATTTCCAGCGCAGCCACCGGAATATCAGTGGTTTTTTTTATGCCGTAATGATCGGCATGCACCGCGACCGGCACGGTGATGGCCAACTCGTTGCACAGGGCATCGACCTGCCGGGCCATATTCCAGTAGTTGGTCGGGCAATAGGCATTGGCCCCGCCTTCCGACCGGGCTATCTCAATAATGATGGCAGCATGCGCCCGCTGAGCCGCCTGGAGCGCGCCGCGAATAATCAGATGATTGCGACCGTTGGCAGCGATGGTCATGGCCCCGCCCTTGGCCAGCAGGGCCCGATCGATCACCTTACCGCTGACCAGCAGCGCCCGCGAATTGGGGAACAGGGTTTTGATATTCGGTGGCCGGCCGATTTCCAGGGCTTTCTCAAAGTCAGCAATATAGGTCATAGATTTCCTCCTGTTAATAATGCTATCGGTTGACTGGCAGCCTGGGCGACCTCATTTCCGCAGGACCGAAGGGGGCCCGCTGACCAAGGTTTCAGGGTAACCAGATTCCAGCGATCTCGGCAAGTATAAAGTATTTTCCGCTCCCCTGGCTGCCCCTTTGACGGTTGCCCCGACTCCATCCGGCCGGATTTTCTGGCCTTATCCGGGCTGGTTGGTCGTCTCGATATCGGCATCGTTCTTGCCCGGAAAACCGGGCAGGGGCTTTCTGGCAAAAATCGCCACCGCGACAATGCTGACCTCATAGAGCAGGATCAGCGGTACGGCCATCAGCAACTGGTTGACCACATCGGGGGTAGGGGTGAGGATGGCCGCCACCACAAAGGCGATCAGCACGGCATATTTTCTATTCTGCACCAAAAACGGCTTGTTCACCGCCCCGACCTTTCCCAAAAAGACCATAAAAACAGGGAGTTCAAAAATCAATCCAAAGGCGAGAAACATCCGCAGGGCCAGGGAAAAATATTCATCGACCCCGGGCATAGCTTCCAGAAAGTCGCTGGTATAGCTGAGCAAAAAGTGAAAGGCCGGCGGAAAAACCACAAAATAGCCAAAGGCCGCGCCGCCGATGAAACACAGGGTGGAAATAATGGTGAAAGGGACCAGCACCTGTCGTTCATGCCGGTATAACCCAGGTGCAATAAATCGCCAAATTTGAAGAAAAATGACCGGACTGGCCAAGATGGCACCACAGACCAGGGCGAGCTTTAGATAAAAAAAAACCCTTCCTGGTACGAAGTGAAGATAAGGGATTTCCCCTCGGGCAGCACCTTGATCAGCGGTCGAAGGAACCAGTCGGCCAGCGGCTGGATGAAACTGTAGGCCGCCACGAAGCCGACGGCCACGGCGGCCAAGGTGATCAGCAGGCAAGAACGCAATTCCGCCAAATGCTCGGCCAGGGTCTGTTGATCGAATTGTTCCTGTGTGTCCACGTACTGTATATCCAATGCTTTGATTAGAGAGAAAATTATGTTTCTTTCTACCCTATCCCCTCCCTATTGTAAACTGGTTATGGATATTGTTTGACTTCGCCTTCCACTTGAGGATACACTGGCTGATATACCCAATGGACTGATTTAGAAGGATTTTTACAAGGATAAACATGGCTTCCATACTCGTGGTCGACGATGAACTGAGCATGCGCGAGTTCCTCAAGATTCTTTTTGAAAAAGACGGCTATCAAGTGACCATTGCCGCCGAAGGGAAAACCGCCCTCGAGCTTGCTCAAAAGCAGCACTTTGACCTGATGATCTCCGATATCCGCATGCCCGGCATGAGTGGCCTGGAACTCCTGGCCCAGCTCAAACAGCTGCAGGCCGATATCGGCGTGATCATGATCACCGCCTTTGCCTCACCCGACGATGCGGTGACGGCGATGAAGCACGGCGCCTTTGATTACATCACCAAGCCCTTCAATGTCGAAGAGATCAAGAACGTGGTTCGGGCGGTGCTTAAAAAGAAACAGCAGGCCGAGCCAATACCGGCCAGCGGTTTTGCGGAGATCATTGGCCAAAGCCCGGAGATGATGAAGATCTTCGACCTGATCAATAAGATCGCCCCGACTCCGGCCAACGTCCTGATCTACGGCGAATCCGGAACCGGCAAGGAACTGGTGGCCAAGGCCATCCATAACCGTTCCCGGGTCGCCGCCCATCCCTTTGTCCCGATCACCTGCAGCGCTATTCCCGAAAGTCTGCTGGAGAGCGAACTCTTCGGCCATGTCAAAGGCTCGTTCACCGGGGCGATTGCCGACAAGGCCGGCCTTTTTCAGCTGGCCGACCAGGGCACCGCTTTTCTCGATGAAATCGGCGAACTGACCCCTATCATCCAGACCAAGCTGCTGCGAGTGCTCCAGGAACGCGAATTTATGCCGGTGGGTGCCACCAAGACCCGGCAGGTGAACGTACGGATCATCGCCGCCACCAACCGGGTGCTTGAGCAGGAAATCATTTCCGGGAAGTTCCGGGAAGATCTTTACTACCGGCTGGCGGTGGTTCCCATCCGGGTGCCGCCGCTGCGTGAGCGCATCGGCGACATCCCGCTGCTGGTCGATTTTTTCCTCAAGAAGTATTCAGCCTTACTGGGCAAAGACGTGCAGACCATCTCTTCCTACGGCATGGAAGTACTGATGCAATATGATTTCCCCGGCAATGTCCGTGAACTCGAAAATATCATCGAGCGCGGCGTGGCCCTGGAATCCTCCAATATCATCCTGCCGGAAAGTCTCATTCTCTCCCTGCATCGTCAGGAAAAAAATAAACCGGAACCGGTCCACACCACCGCCGCGCTTTTTGTGGCCGCCCAGGATGAACAAGAACTCTTCGACCTGGGATTGGAGGATGTCCTGCTGCGGGTGGAGAAGGCGATGCTCCTCCATGCCCTGGCCAAAGCCGACCATTCCAAGATGCGAGCCGCGGATCTGCTCAAACTCAGTTTCCGCAGCCTGCGCTACAAAACCAAAAAACACCACATCGATTAATGCCATTCTCCCGTGTGAGGCATCACATGGTCTACCTCAACCAAGATTGCCGGCAATGCTATGTTCCAATTACTATCAAGGGCGCTCACCCCTGTTGCTGACAGTGAAAAGGAAACCCGACGACATATAGCCTGGTGGCTCCTGGTCCGGGTCTTCCTGTTCACTCTACTCGCAGGCATCACTCTGTTTTTTCAGGAAAAGGGCTATTCGGCTATTCTCCCGCCGCTGTCGGTGACCGTAACCTTCCTCGCCCTGCTCTATGCATTCTCCATCGTCTCGGCCATACTGTTGCGGAAGACATCCTGGTCCGGCCGCAGATTCGGGGTGCTTCAACTGCTCGCCGACACCGCATTCACCACCCTTTTGGTCTACGCCACCGGTTGCAGCCAGTCGGTTTTCGCCCCACTGCTTATTCTACCGGTGGTCGCTGGCGGGCTCATTCTTTACAAGACCGGCGGCCTGATCCTCGCCGCCGCCGCCACCCTGCTCTACGGGGCGTTGCTGACCTGCGAATATTTTGGCTGGGTGCCGAAATATTTCATGGCGACCTCGTACAGCTCACCCCGTAGTTTTTTCACCAGCAGCAATGTTTTTGCCATCTACGGACTGATCTTTTTCCTGGCCGCCTTGTTAAGTGGACAACTGGCAAGACGCCTTCGATTCACCGAAGAAAAACTGAGCAAGACCGCTCTGGAATATGACCGGCTTTCAATTCTTTACAAACAGATTTTCGATGACATATCCACCGGGATCATCACTACCGACCAGAGTGATTTTATCACCTCCTATAATCAGGCAGCGGAACGGATAACCGGGCACCCGCTCGCAACGATCCTCGGCCAGCCGTTTAACCGCTGTTTTTCAGCAATTATTCTCCAGGAACGACAGAGCCGCCGTGTCTGTGATTTTCGAAAATTTGACGGATCAGTGATCCGGTTAGGATATTCTTTTTCCTATCTCAACATGCCGATGGCGGGAGGAGGGGAAGAGAAAAAGGCTCGATGGAGGGTGATAACGCTCCAGGATATCAGCCAGACAGAGCGTATGGAACAGCAAATACGGGAGGCCGAAAAGATGGCGGCTATCGGCGAATTGAGCGCCTTGATCGCCCACGATTTCAGAAATCCCCTGGCGGCCATTTCCGGCTCGGCCCAAATCCTGGCCATGGAGCAGGCAAACATCGCCGCCCTCGATCCCGCCACCTTCAAGACCCTGTTGAATATCATCCTGAGGGAGTCCGGCCGGATGGCGAAAACCATCACCGATTTCCTTCAGTTTGCCCGGCCAGCAACGATTCAGCCGGAATGGTTTGACCTGAACCGCCTGGTTGATGAAGCAATCGTGCAATTGCAGTCAGGGAGCAACACCGTGGCGGCCACCGGCATTCACAAGGAAATTGCCGACAACCTCGCCTGCTGGGCCGATCGGCAGCAACTGCAGACCATTCTGACCCACCTGCTGGATAATGCCTGCGTGGCGCTGGGCGGCCACCCAGGGAAAGTGGTGGTGGTGGGGAGGGAGCGAAGCGACAACAATCGCAGCGAGATCTGTTTGGAAATTTGCGACCAAGGTCCGGGAATCCCCCCCGAACTCCACGAAAAGGTCTTTACGCCTTTTTTCTCCAGCCGGACCGATGGCACCGGCCTGGGCTTGGCCATCGCACGCCAGATTGTAGAAAACCATAGGGGCCGGCTTGAGCTCGACCGCAGTGCCGAATATAGCACCATCATGCGGATTGCCCTGCCCTTACCCCGGATGACGCACTAACCTCGAATCCACCTCTTGTTCAGCCGTTCCCGCTGTGTCCGAAACCTCACCGGAAGCCTTCTTTCCAGTTTCCAGGCATCATTACCCCATATTACGCCCTGACCTTGCGAATCCTCGCACCCAAGCACTGCAGTTTTTCCACCATGTTCTCATAGCCCCGCTCAAGATGATAAATTCTGGAAATCTCCGTGGTCCCGCTGGCGGCCAGACCGGTGATCACCAGGGAGGCCGAAGCCCGCAAATCGGTGGCCATGACCGGTGCGCTGCACAGTTTATCGCGACCAATTCCACGCACCACGGCACGGGTCCCTTCGATGGTGATATCGGCCCCCATGCGCTTAAGTTCCGCCACGTGCATGAATCGGTTTTCAAAAATGGTCTCGTGAATGATCGATACCCCATCGCCTTGCACCATCAAGGCAAGAAGACATAAGGTCGGGCTCGGCCACCATTACGTCTTGGTGTGTTGCGTCGGATACCGCACGGTCAGCATAGCTTTTTAAAAAGGTTGTCGATACCTGGCCTTTGCAGGTCACAACGTTG
>CAIMMA010000721.1 GCA_903842475.1 uncultured bacterium | reverse complement strand
GCTCCATGCCGTGGACGTGATGGTGGAAAAACCGATCACCACCACCCTGACCGAGGCGGACGACCTTATCGAACTGGCGCGCAGGCAGCAGCGCATTCTCCAGGTGGGCCACCTGGAACGATTCAATCCGGCGGTACTGGCCATGCAGCCGCTGCTCACCCACCCCCTGTTCATCGAAGCCCACCGGATCGCGGTGTTCAAAGACCGGGGCACGGATGTGGACGTGGTGCTCGACCTGATGATCCACGACATCGACATTATTCTTTCCATTGTTAATTCGCCCATCGTCTCGATCCTGACCGCCGGCAGCCCGGTGATCACCAAACTGACCGACATCGCCAATGCCCGCATCATCTTCCAAAACGGCTGCACCGCCAATATTACGGTCAGTCGGATCTCCATGGAAAACATGCGGCGCATGCGCATATTTCAGCCGGGACAGTACCTGTCGATCGATTTTGGCAAAAAGGAGATCATGGCGGTCCGGCTCAAAGCCGACCCAAAGGGAGGACACCCGATCCCGGATATCAGCAAATCGCAGTTCCAGGAACAAGATGCCCTGGATCTTGAGCTGCGGGATTTCATCAAACATGTCCGGAACCGCACCAGGCCGGCGGTTGCCGGCGAGGAAGGGAGACGGGCCCTGGACGTGGCCCTGCAGGTGGTTGCGCAGATTAACAGTAACCGCCAGCGGATCGAACAGATGTTAGCCGAAGAAGGATTGAGCAACCTGCTGCTGCCCTTGGCAGAACATTGAAGCGGCCGGAGAATCGCATGACCGAAATACCAAAAAGTCCCGTCCGCGGGCAGATTATGATTGTGGCCGGCGAGGCTTCGGGCGATCTGCATGGGGCCAATCTGGTCCGAGCCATGCAGCGGCACATTCCGAATGCACACTTCTGCGGCATGGGCGGCAGGGAGTTGGAGCAGGCCGGGGTGGAACTGCTCTGTGACGCCGCCAAACTGGCGGTGGTCGGCATCACCGAGGTACTCAGCCACCTGGGCGACATCCTTCGGGCTCGCCGGGCTCTGATCGAACGGATGCGCAGTCAGCGCCCAGCCCTCTTGATCCTGATCGACTACCCGGATTTCAACCTCTGGTTGGCCGCCACGGCCAAGGAACTCTCAATTCCGGTCTTTTATTACATCAGCCCCCAGATCTGGGCCTGGCGCCGGAGTCGTGTCCACACCCTCAAACAGCTCACCAGCCGGATCGCAGTCATTCTCCCCTTTGAACAGGAATTTTATGCCCAACAGGGATGTACGGTTGATTTTGTTGGCCACCCGCTGGTGGATACGGTCAAGCCCCGGATGGAACGGACGGAATTTATGGAGGCGCACCGGATTGATCCTGCCAGGAAACTGATCGGCATCCTGCCCGGCAGTAGAAAAAAAGAAATCGCCGCGCTGCTCCCCGATTTTCTGGCCGCCGCCGAACTCCTGGCCGGCGACCGTCCCGAGACCTACACGTTTCTCATTCCCCTGGCATCGACCGTCACACGGACGATGCTGGATCAAAATGGCCTGGAGGGATGGCGCGACCGGATGGATTTCCGGGTCATCAGCGACGACCGCTACACCATGATGGCGGCCTGCGACGCTGCGATGGCCGCCTCGGGCACCGTACTCCTTGAGCTGGCAATCCTCGGCATCCCCATGGTCGCTACCTATCGAACCTCACCCTGCACCTACTTTCTGGGCAAACTGATCGTCCGACACCTCGAATATTTCTCTCTGGTCAACCTTATCGG
>CAIMMA010000720.1 GCA_903842475.1 uncultured bacterium | reverse complement strand
CTGAAACAGTTCGGTGATGGCGCCGAACCGGCAGAGGTCGATACAAGTGCCGCAGCCGGTGCAAAGGTCGGGTTTGATCACGGCTTTGCAGCCGCCCATGAAATCGGTTTGCTGCCGAACCTCGGGCTGCATCAGCAGATGGAGGTCGGCCGCATCGACATCGGCGTCGCAGAGGACGCTGTTTTTCGCCAGCGCGGCAAAGGCTGCGGTCAGGCTGGTCTTGCCGGTGCCGCCCTTGCCGCTGATAATCACTATTTCGCGCATGAAACCGCCTTGCCCTGTGCAGAGATGATTGCTTCGATGTCCCGGTAGAGGGCCACAAATCGCTCCCGCCATTCCGGAAATTCCTCAACGATATTCTTGCCCCGGGAGTAGGCCTGGGCAATGCGGCGATCAAAGGGGATGGTCAACAGGATCGGCAGCCCTTCATGCTGGGCATAGTCGAACACCGCCCGGTCGCCGATGTCCGCCCGGTTGACCACGAGCCCGCAGGGGATACCAAGCAATCGCACCGCCTCCACCGCCAGCTTGAGGTCGTGGAGGCCAAAAGGAGTCGGCTCGGTGACCATGAGGATGAAATCAGCACCGTTCATGGCGGCGATCACCGGACAGGAGGTGCCCGGCGGAGCGTCAATGATGGTGAGCCGTTGCGGATCCGCCGCCGCCCGTACCTGTTTGATCAGCGGTGGCGACATGGCCTCGCTGACCCGCAGCTGCCCGTTGATAAAGCCGATGTTATCCCGGGCGCCAAAATTAAGCGTCCCCAGGTGGCGACCGGTCTCGGTGATCGCCCCTTCGGGACAGACCAGCATGCAGCCGCCGCAGCTGTGACACAGCTCCTGGAAAACCAGTACTTTTTCTCCCACCACCGCCAGGGCGTTGAACCGGCAGATCGCCGAACACTTGCGGCAGAAGGTACATTTTTTAAGATCCACCTGCGGCACGGGTGTTTCCACCTGTGTGCTCCGCTTGATCACCGGTTTGAGGAAAAGATGGGCATTGGGCTCTTCGACATCGCAGTCCAGCAGTTCGACGCCGGTGCCCAGCGCCAGCGCCATGTTGACCGATATGGTGGTTTTGCCGGTGCCGCCCTTGCCGCTGGCTACGCTGATGATCATGAGTTTGCCGCCTTTAGTCGTGCTCGGGCCATGGGCTGCATGAGGGCCCCGATCTTTGCAAGCACCGTCAGGAGCGCTTCGGCATCGATCTCCCGAGGGTGCGACGGCAGTTGCATCAGCACCCCCAGCCCTTCGGTGGCTTCATGAAACTCGTCGGCGGTCAGCCCACTGACCAAGGCGGTATTGACCAGTGGATTGACTTTGACCACTTGCTTGATAAAGGCAATGCCATCCATGTCGTCGAGCTGCTCATCGACAATCACCAGTTCGATCCGCTGGGTCTTGAGCGCCGTTAGTCCGGCGGCTCCGGTGGCGGCCGGTACCAGTTCGATATCCGATTCGCGCCGTAACCTGGCCACCAGCTCGGCAAACCGCGAAAAATCTTTTACTGTCAGTAGGATGATCAAGAATATTCTCCATGGGCATCCAGCTGCCGTTGCCGCGGCAGCTGGATAGCGCTGTTGTTGTAGAGCGGTTGGAAAATTTTTTGCCGGTTAGCGGTTGCCGCCGCTGCCCTGGCCTTTTCCGCCACCGCCTCGTTTGCCAAGCCCGGTACCGCAACGGCCCGCGCCGCCTTGGCCGCGCCCCAAACCCTGGCCTTGCCCCTGACCTTGACCGGGAATCGCATCGGTCGGGGTGTCCTGGGGTTGATCAGGCGGTGTTGTACCGGTTTGTTTACAGACACCGCGCTGTCCGCCGCTGCGCGGACCATTTCCTAAAGGGCCTTTTCCATTCATTCCAGGCATATGCATATCTCCACTGGGTAAAGTGAATATTTTGGACAGTGTTCAGGATTTTTCCGGCAACCCCACGAACATTTTCGTGGAGGTTACACTGTCATTGTGGTCATCATAGGTATTGGGTACGGCTGCCGGGTACTGCGGTTCTCGACCTTTTCCTCGCCGGCCAATTTTGCTTGACGTATTGATCTCCCGACCCCGGCGAATTTTTCCCTGGCAGCAGATGTGCTTGCCGCACCCCGGCATTTTGAACACTGCCCCGAGCGGTTCGCCCTGGAGAAAGGTTTCCAGCACTCGGTGGACATCACCGGCGATGAAAGAAATCAATTCAAATCCTGCGGACTCCAGCAGCTCAGCTGGTCTCGCGGAAACCGCGCCGCAGATGAGGAGCAGGACATTCTGCGCCTGCAGCATCTGCAACAGGTCCAGGGGGCGGTCGGGGTCAAAGGCCAGGTAGGAGGTGCTGACCCACCTGTCGTCCTTGATCTCGGCGATCAACAGGGTTCGGGCCGAGTCGAACACCGGTGATACCCGATGTTCCCATACAGTGACGGCGATTTTCCCCTGGACGATTTTTGGCTTCATGCCTCTAGTCTATGCAAGTGGGATGCCGGTGTGCGGATTGCCTCGGTTATTGGTGGTT
>CAIMMA010000719.1 GCA_903842475.1 uncultured bacterium | reverse complement strand
TCATCCTGAACAATTGTGATTTTTGAGACGTTAACTGACTTATGACGGTCCCTGGTGCCGGGGCCATCGATCCATGGAGACGGCGCGGAGGGTTCAGGCCACCGCTCCGGCCTTGGCCTTGTACCCGGACCACTGTTCTTCAAAGGACATAGGGAGAAAAGATTTGTTGTACGTATCCCGCGGAAACCGATCCATTTCGAAATCAAGCGACAAACCCGCCCGCCGGTTGCCGAGCACAGGGCTGGTAAGCGCAGCCGCCTGCCCCGACCCGATATCGCCAAGGGTCACGGCCGCAACCGGATGCTCCTTGGCCGTAAGGATGCAAAGCATTCCTTCCTCGAAAGAACAGTCAGCGGATAGCAAACCGTGATGGGGCGCGTAGCTTGATTTTCCGGCAATGGCACGCAGTTTTTTCACCGTCATTCCGGCTTGCCGATCACCGCACAGCACCACCGCGCCATACTTTTCCTTGAGCAAGGGATGCAAAAAAAGGCAGCGCAGCTGCAACAGCTGCGCTTGCTTCGAGCCGGAAAGCTGCAGATTGAGCACCAGAATGGTGGTGCCATTTTTACGGAAAAGAGCGAACTGGACCCTGGCCTTCACGCCACCCGGCTCGCTGACGACGGGCAGGCTGCCGCTATTGAGCATCCACATTCCGCCTCCGCCCATGATAGCCAGCCCACTGATTCCCTGCGGACCGGCCCCCTGTTTGCTTTGCCGACAAGGGCCGGGAATGAAACAGCTATAGGGCATCCCTAACGATTCCGACAGCACACGGGCTTGATCCTCGCTGCCGTCCATGGAACGCCAGAGACCTTGACAGCAAAGGATATCGATCTCCGCCCGTTGTAATGGCGCGAGCTGTTCCTGCTGGTCCATGGTCACGCCGACCTGTGCATTGCTGGTATCCAAGGTCATAACTCTGATCATAAGTATTCGATCTCCGACTGCGATACGGTCTTTCCGTGGCCGGGCTCAATTTCCTGAACACTGAACCCAGAAATTCTCAACAGAATTTCCGGGTGTTGCGGCATCAGGACGAACGTCGCCACCCAGGCTAAAAATAAATATCCCGCACGGGTATTCCCGGCGGGATACTGAACCTTGCAAGGACCAGTTTAATATTTAGTTTCGGTCGTGGTTGAGGTGCGGGTACGCTTCTCTTGGATGAGAGGCGCCGGCGCCTCTGTGGTGGTGGTGGTTTTTCGAACGACCACTTTTTCGGCAACCATGCGATCGCCATCACGGGTATAATAAACCGTTACCGGCAGGCCGGACCTGACGGTTTCCACCGACACCGGCGCCCCGGTGTCGTCAACATAGGTGGTGCTTTTGGTAGAACTGTAATTGGTCGGCGACGAGCTGGTTTCAGACCGCACCACGATGGTACCGGGACTCACATCGCTGATGGTCCCCGCGGATTCCGTGGTGGTCACCGTGTCGACGGTTCGCATCTCCTGTTGGGCATACACCCCAACTGGCAGGAGCAGAACGGCCGAGGCAAATACGAGCGATTGCATTGTTTTCATATGATGTTCTCCTTATTAAAATTTGGTGGCATTTGATGGCTCACTTGTACTGTTCCCAACAGCATCCATGCAAGGCGCCGAAGGGACGAGACTCCCGCAGAGTTGACCCTTGCCTGCTGCTGCAGAGCCAACGGATTCGGTCGCCTATCGACTTTCAGTGGTCGTGGTGGTGGTGCGCTTCTCTTGAGTTACCGGCCTTTCGATGGTCGTAGTGGTGCTTTTTTCAATCACTTCGCCCGATTTTTCTTGTTTGGATGAACAACCCACCATTGCGGCGGACAAGAAAAAGATGCCTAAAAAAGCTGCAACAAGAACCTTACTTTTTTTCATGATAACCTCTCCTCTCTAGATGCTTGTGGTGACCAATCAGTCACCTTGATACTTTCGGTTGTTTCGTTCTTTTTACATTTCAATTCTTGCGCCATATTTACCTCCCCCTCCATTAAGCCACTTATCCACTGGATACCTTTAAACTATTAACAGATTAAGTAATCCAGCGTGCGCCTGGCCAGCCGCACCCAAAAGGGGTCACATTTAACCATTGGTCAGATATGACCTTTTTCAGACCGAAAAAATATCGAAAGGGAGGGGACGAAGAGGATCAAGAAGTTGTAATGCGCGCCGGCATCGCAAGGAAAATTTGCCCCGGGGTTTCAATCGATGGCAACAGACTCTTGACGGCTGACGAGCCTTGCCCGCCCCACCATCCAGATCGTCGAGTGCGTGGCAACATCGCGTGAAAACGAGATTATAAATGGCTATATCGGCGACCATGCCGTATGGTTATGCGATAACGAATGGACATATCGGTCCGGCCCCACTCAGGCGGGGACGTTATCCCAGCCCCCGACACCACCCCGACCAACCGCTGATCTCGTTCAATTTTACCAGGTATTGCGAACCGGAACAGTAGTTGCTTGAATAACGGCAGAGTGAAAAACACGGCGTCGCAGAAGAACGCGCCCATCTCGCCACCATGGTTTCAGCTCCGCGACACCGCAGCCAATCATGGGCACCGGGGCGCAGGCCCCCATACACTCATCGCTTACGTTCCAAGCTTGCAAGCTTGCCCACCGAAATCAAAAAGGCCGACACCCCTTGCAGCAAGAAAGACCAGCATGGCAAACAGGTCTATTATAGAGCACCGACGAACCCCTAATCGTTTTGGCACCGGAGGCCATCATGAAAGCAAAAAACCCAGCCAAAACGAAACGTTCGGGAGCAATACCCGAAACCCGAACCACCCAGCTCCGGGATACCGCCTGCGAAACGGTCGAGGAGCAAACAACGGTCGCCAATCCCCCTCCCGACTTTCCCATCGTCGGCATCGGTGCCTCCGCAGGGGGGTTGGCGGCCTTTGAAGCATTCTTCTCCGTCATGCCGACCGACTGCAACCCCGGCATGGCCTTTGTGCTGGTGCAGCATCTCGCCCCGGACCACAAGAGTCTCCTCGTCGACCTCATCCAACGCTGCACCCGCATGAAGGTTGTAGAAATCACGGATGGGACGGTGGTTACGCCCAATATGGTCTTTGTCATTCCCCCGGGCCGTGACCTGGTAATCCATCAGGGCACGCTCCAGTTGCTGGAACCGTCCACCCCCAGGGGACAACGCCTGCCCATTGACTTTTTTTTCCGGTCGCTGGCCCAGGACCAGGGCGAGCGAGCCATCGGCATCGTGCTTTCGGGCACGGGCAGCGACGGTACCCAGGGAGTGCGGGCCATCAAAACCGAGGGCGGCATGACCATGGCCCAGAGCGTCGAATCTTCCGAGTATGATTCCATGCCGCGCAACGCCATTGCCACCGGCCTGGTGGATTACCAACTTATCCCGAATGAAATGCCCGCCCAACTGGTCGCCTACGCCGCCCATGCCTATGGGAACGCCTCCACCTCAAGCCCCCTGCCGGCGGCCCAGGTCGAGCATGCCATGCAGCAGATCTTCATCCTCTTACGCGCCCAGACCGGCCATGATTTTTCCCTGTATAAACCAAACACTATCCATCGGCGGGTTGAACGACGCATGGCCGTCCATCAGTTGAAAACGATCGATGCGTATCTCAAGCATTTGCAAAATAAGCCGGCAGAGGTCGAGGTGCTGCTGCGTGAACTTTTAATCGGCGTAACCAGTTTCTTTCGTGACCCCGAGGCCTTCAAGCAGCTGGAAGAACAGGTTATCCCCAAACTCTTTATTGGCAAACCCGCAGGCGCCGGCATCCGCATCTGGTCCATAGGCTGCTCCACCGGCGAGGAAGCGTATTCCATCGCCATCCTCCTGCAGGAACGCATGGCCATACTCAAGCAAAGCTACAATGTGCAGATATTCGCCTCGGACATTGACCGCCAGGCGATTGCCACCGCCAGAGCCGGTCTGTATCCGGCCAGTATCGGAACCGATCTCTCGCCGGAGCGACTGGCACGTTATTTTACAGTTGAGCATGACGGCAGTTCCTACCGTATTCACAAAAATATCCGCGAAATGTTGATCTTTTCCGAGCACAATGCCATTAAAGACCCGCCATTTTCCAGGCTCGACCTCATCAGTTGCCGCAACATTTTGATTTATATGAGCAAAGAACTACAGAAAAAGCTCATCCCTCTGTTCCACTCCGCCTTGTGCCCGGACGGATTTCTTTTTCTCGGATCCTCCGAGACGATCGGGGAATGTAATGATCTCTTTGCCACGCTTGATCGCAAATTGAAGCTGTATCAGCGCAAAGAGCATTTTCAAGGAGCCCGGCGCACCGACTGGGGTCGTTTTTCACCACCGTATTTGACCATGGGCGCGACCCGCTCCTTGGCCGCCGGCGCCCCAATTGTTCCCGGAAAACTGTCGCTCCGGGAATTGACCGAACGGATGTTTTTGCAAAATCTCGCCCCCACCGGAGCCCTGGTCAACGGCAACGGCGACATTCTCTACCTCCACGGCCGCACCGGCATGTACCTGGAGCCCGCCACCGGCGAAGTCAGGGGGTACAACATTTTAGAAATGGCTCGGGAAGGCTTGCGCCAAGGCCTGACCACGGCGCTGCAGCAGGCTGCGGCGGTAAAGGAGATCGTCAGCTGTACCGGCCTGCGGGTTGAGACCAATGGCGACTTCGCCACGGTCAACCTCACTATTCACCCGGTTTTCACAGGCTTGACCGCAACACCTGAAACACCGCTCTACCTGGTGATTTTGGAAGAAGTCGCGTCCAGCGAGCCTGAACAGCCCCAACAAGCCGACGAAGGTACACAGAACGATCAACCGACAGCCCTCGGTGCCAATGTGCGCATCGCGGCACTCCGGCAGGAACTGCGGGCCAAGGAAGAATACCTCCAATCCGCCAATGAAGAATTGGAAAGTTCCAACGAAGAGCTGAAATCCACCAACGAGGAAATGCAGTCGGTGAACGAGGAATTGCAATCCACCAACGAGGAGCTGGAGACCTCCAAGGAGGAACTGCAATCGATCAACGAAGAGCTGGCCACGGTCAACAACGAGCTGCAAACCAAGGTGACCGACCTGTCGCGGGCCAACAATGACAT
>CAIMMA010000718.1 GCA_903842475.1 uncultured bacterium | reverse complement strand
CGGGAGCGGGCGGCGCAGGGGATCACTTCGGTGGCCGAACTTGACCGCATCCTGGAGTCCCATATCCTGTCCTTTGCCGGGACGGCGATCGATTATGTCAGTTTCGTCGATTTCGAGACTCTGGAGCCGATGACCGCGGCCGACGACCGCACGGTCCTGGCCCTGGCGGTCCGCATCGACGGCAAGGTGCGGCTGATCGACAATGGGTTTGTCCTGCCGCGGACCGGAGCCTGATGGCCTGAGATTGCGGTTTTCCCGAACCGGTTCCGAACAGCGGACCCGGCAATGTGCAACAACATGTTCCTGATGAGGTGGTATTGTGCCCGGTTTTGAGATTTTTGGGGAAGAGGAAAAAAAGCAGGTGCTCGAGGTGCTGGAAAGCGGCGTGCTTTTTCGCTATGAATTCGCTGCCCAGCGCCGCGATGTCTGGAAGGTGCTGGAGTTTGAAAAGGCTTTTGCCGCCTACACCGGCGCTACCCATGCCCAGGCGGTCACCTCCGGGACCGCCGCCCTTAAGGTGGCGCTGACCGCGCTGGGAATCGGGGCCGGCGACGAGGTCATCACCCAGGGGTTCACCTTTGTCGCCACCTGGGAGGCGATCCTCGATTGCGGCGCCATCCCGGTGTTCACCGAGGTTGACCTGACCCTCAATATGGACCCCGCGGATCTGGAAAAAAAGATCACGCCTCAAACCAAGGCGATCATCCCGGTCCACATGCTCGGCGCCCAGGCCCGCATCGAGGAAATCAAGGCCATTGCCGACCGGCATAAGATCCCGGTGATCGAAGACACCGCCCAGGCTGCGGGGGGGCGTCTGCACGGGCGCCATCTCGGCAGTTTCGGGGCCTGCGGCACGTTTTCGTTCGATGCGGTCAAGACCATGACCACCGGCGAAGGCGGCATGTGCATCACCAGCGATGCGCTTCTGTGGCAACGGATGTCCGAATATCAGGATCATGGGCACGACCATATTCCCAACCCCGGCGGTCGCGGCGGCGAAGGGCGGCCGTTTGTCGGCTTCAACTTTCGGATGATGGAGATCCAGGGCGCCATCGGCCTGGCGCAGTTAGCCAAGCTCGACGGGATCGTGGCGGCCCAGCAGGCGAATAAACGATTTTTCAAGGAGGCGGTCAGTATCCTGCCGGGTGTGCATTTCCGGGAGATCCTCGATCCAGCCGGCGATTCGGCCACCTTCCTGACCTTCATGCTGCCGGATAAGGAGCGGACCACCGCGGTTAATCAGGTGCTCCGCGAGCAGGGGGCGGGGGCGGTGCGCTGGAGTGAAAACGGCTGGCATTATTATCCCAACTGGGAACACCTGCTGGAGGGCAAGAGCCCCTGTCACGGCGGCTGGCCTTTCAGCGCCCACGGCAAACGGCGGGTGGTCTACGATCCCCGGGCTCTGCCGGCTTCGGCGGCGATTATCGAACGGACCCTGACCTATCAGGTGCCGATCCTCCTGCCCGAGGAGCAGAAAACCAAATTCGCCGCAGCCTTGCAAAAAGCCGCCGGGATATAACCAGTCCTTCCCGCGGTTTTCCGACACACTGGCTGATGCAGGGGATTGGCTCCCCCTTGGCCCGCTTCAATCCTATCCCCCCACGTAGACATCGAACCGGATCGCCTTGCCCTTGAGTGTATACGAAGGGGCGGGGCCCGCCAGCAAAGGCCCTTTCAGCGGCCGCTTGACCACCACCTTCTTGGGCCGGAGCGCCAGCGCCGCCTGCAGTAGGGGTTCCGCGGCGGGGCTCCGGTCATCGAGCAGCTGCAGCAGTTGTAAATCCTGCTTCACCTTGGCGGATTTCGACCGTTCCGGAAACATCGGGTCGAGATAGATCACCTCCGGGTGCTCGGCCGGCAGCCGCAGGTAATCGAGGGCATTGCCCGCAATCAATTGCATCCGCTCGACGATGGCGGCGGCGTAGGGCGAGCGGGCTGCGCGTTCCAGGCCGTCCTGCAGCAGGGCGGCAACGATGGGGTTGCATTCGAACATCCGCACCCGGAAGCCAGCGGCGGCCAGGAGAAAGGCGTCGCGTCCGAGTCCGGCGGTGGCATCGATGAGCAGGGGGCTGGCGAGGTGCCGGACCTTGGCGGCCTGCACCAGCAGTTCCCGGCCGGGATGAAGGGCGCGTTTTCGGGCGGCGGGGCGGGTGAAATCGACCCAGAGGGCTCCGGGCAGCTCGGGATCGCCCGGCTTGCACAGTGCCAGCCGCTCTTCGCTGAGGTGCAGCAAGAGGGCCGGCGGTTGGTCCTCGCGGGCCAGCGGCAGGCCCAGGGAAGCCGCCAGTCGGTGCACCCGCGCAGCGGAGCATTGCGGGTCGGCCGCCAGGGCCAGCGGCGGATTGAGGGGCTGCGAGGTGGATTTCACTGGTAACCTGATGGATTTGTTTGGTGATTGCCTTTTGTCGGGTCGCACTGTATCATGGGCTCGTGGAAAAAAGCAAACCAATGTTGCCCCGTAAACCCCCAGTTCAGGATTGCCGATGAGTCCAGTCGAGCCTAAGATAGTTGCTATCATTCCGGCGCGTTATCATTCTAATCGTTTCGAGGGTAAACCGTTGGCCCTGATCAACGGCAAACCCATGATCCAGCATGTGGTGGAGCGGGCCCGGCAGGTTGCCCTGCTCTCCCGGGTGGTGGTGGCCACCGACGACGAGCGCATCGCCCGCGCGGTGGAGGCCTTCGGCGGTTCCTGGGTGATGACCCGCAGCGACCACGCCACCGGTACCGACCGGTTGGCCGAGGCCGCCCAGCTGATCGGGATTGCCGATCAGGATGTGATCGTCAATATCCAGGGCGATCAGCCCCTGTTCCCGGCGGAAATCGTCGAGCAGGTGGCGCGACCTCTGCTCGATGACCCGGCGTTGCCCATGGCGACCCTGATCTATAAAATCGTCCGGCCGGAGGAAATCACCGATCCCAATCATGTCAAGACAGTGTTTGACTGTCACGGCAATGCCCTGTATTTTTCGCGTTCGCCGATCCCCTTTCAGCGGGATCCCGGCGAACAGGACCAGCCGACCTATTACAAGCACCTCGGTTTTTATGCCTACCGCAAAGGGTTTCTGGTCACCTTTGTCGGCCTGCCCGAAGGGCAATGGGAGCGATTCGAGAAACTCGAACAACTGCGCGCCCTGGAGTTCGGTTACACCATCCGGGTGGTGCTGACCGATCACGATTCGGTGGAGGTCGATACCCCCCAAGATCTGCTTCGGGTTGAGCAGGTGCTGGCGGCGACCCACGGATAGCCTCGTTTTCAAAGCATTCGGCTGTGGCGATTTTACTCTACTTCAGGGACTTGGCGGGATATGGCCGGACAACAGCATCTTAAGGCACAACTGCAATTTTTGACCTCGCAGGGGTTCTCCGTGCTGGACGTCCTGCCGGAAAGCAGTCTGGCGGAAAAAATAACCTCCATTGTGCTGGACAGCGCCACCGGCGGCTTCACCCCGGCCATCGCCGCCCTGTTCCAGGATTTGAAAAAGAAAATTGAAACCCTCGATACCAGCACCACCAAGGTGGTGGTGTTCGGCGGCGGTACCGGGCTTTCCAACATCGTTGGCGGCGATTCACGGCGAGCGGGTTGGGCCGTTAAGCCCTTCACCGGTCTGAAACAGGTCTTTCCGCAGGTGCGTTCGGTGGTCTGCGTCACCGACGATGGCGGTTCCACCGGGGAATTACGCAAAGATCTCCCGTTGATTGCTTTGGGTGATCTTCGTCATGTGCTGGTTTCCTCCATCCGGCCGGAGCATCTCTTCAGGGAATACGGCATTGACAGTATTGCCGCCACCCGATGCGCGGCGGCCCTGCATGCCGTCTTTAATTATCGGTTTATCTCTTGCCCGCTATCGCCGGCGCAACTCCTCCAGGATACCGGCGCCAACCTCGCCGATCTCCCGCAGCCGCTGTTTGGATACCTCACCGGCCTGGCTGCCCTGGTCTACACCGACGAGCGCCTGCGTCCCACCCTGCACCGGCCCCAGTGTCTCGGCAATCTGCTGCTGGCCAGCGCCATCTATAAGCAGTTGGACCGCTCGCTGACCACCGACGAGTTGCTGGCCTCGCATCAGGTCGTGCGCACGGCGACCATCCGCGGGCTTGCCGAGTTGTCGGTCTGTCTGGGGGTGCAGCGCAATTCGGTGCTGCCCTGCACCACGACTTTGTCCCAGTTGCAGATGCTCTACAGCAACGGCGTGCTGGTCACCAGCGAATATAAATCCGGCAAGGCGCGGCGCGGTTACCCGGTCGATCGGGTGCTGGTCGATTTCGGCCGCCGCCCGTTTCTTCAGCCGGAGGTGGTGCAGCAGGTGCAGCGGGCCGACATTATTCTCTTCGCTCCCGGAAGTCTCTATACCTCGATCATTCCCATTCTGCAGGTGCCGGGGCTGGCCGAGGCCATCCGCAAAAACACCACCGCGCTCAAGGTGCTGGTCGCCAACATCTGGGTACAGAAAGGCGAGACCGATGCGGCCCGGGACGCCCCTGACCGCAAATTTTACGTCTCCGATCTGATCCGGGCCTATCACCGCAATATTCCCGGCGGGGTCTATGACCTTTTTTCCCATGTGGTCTCGCTCGACATGAGCGACATCCCCGCTTCGGTGCTGCAGCGTTACGCCCTGGAACATAAAGAACCGATCTATATCGATCGCTCCCGTGTCCGTGCCCTGGGGTTCGGTTCGGTGGAGGCCAGAATTTTTTCGGAAGAGCAGATGCAGAGCCGAGGCGTCATTCAGCATGATCCCGATGCCCTGGCCCAGGCCGTGAAAGGGCTGTGGGCTCTGCAGCAGGCCGGTTTTATCGATCAGCCGGAGTGCCGGGAAAAGCTGGCCGATGCCGATTTTATGTCGTTTGCCGAGTATAGCCCCAAGCCGGTGCCCAGTCAGCGGTATGCAAAAATTCGGGCTCAGCTCCAGTATCTGAGCACCGAACTGATGCCCGCTGGTTCCCTGACGGTGATCAAAATGACCGAGATGGAACGGCAATGGCTGTTGGACCGGGTGGTGGAAATTATCTGGCTCCACCCCGATATCCCCCTGGAGCATCTCCAGTACATTCGCGGGATTACCCTGGTCGAGCCGGAATCCTGGAAACGTTGCCAGGAATGGGACAATATTTTTTCGTTCTACGACCCGCACGATCAACGGATCAAAATCCGGCAGGACCAGGCCGAAAACCTCAACCGCTTCGAGATGGTTTTTCTGGTGGCCCTGGGGCAGTCGCTGCTTGGGAATTACGCCCAGGAAAAGCGCATGGTTGAACTGCGGTCCGGGACGGATCTGGTCGGTCGGCTGTTCCGTTTGAAGACCAGGATGCCCGAGCAATTGGTCAGCTTTCTGGAGCCCGAAGACGTCGACACCTATCTGCGCCTGGCGCGGATGCGCCGCTCCCAGGAAGAAGAGCGTTTGCACACCCGGGTGATCAATCCCGCCGAGGGGTTTACCCCGCCGGGCTTGTTTTTCGGTCTTTTTTATGCCTGGTATCTGGACAACAGGTTCGCTGCCAATATAGAATACAAGATGTCCATTATGCGTAACGCCATTTCCGATCTCATCCCCGAGCAGGTGCGGATTGTGGATCGTCGAAGGCAGACAATCCGGTTTTTTCAGGAAAGGATTTTCAGGCAACGATACCCTCTGCTCTCCGGGAAGGCGAGATGAACACGATCACGGCATCGACCATTTTTTTGCTTCTTCTGGCAGGATATGCCGGTTTTTCGATTTTTTGGTACTTTTTCAAGCTCCGCCCCCGGTTGCGCGCCTGCCCCGCCGAGCCGGCGTTGCCCGCCGGCACGCCCAGCGACTGCCTCTGCGGGGATTCGGCCCCGGCGGCCTCACCCCCCCCCACCTTGCCGTTCCAAGCGGTCAATCCCATTCTGGATCAGGCCCTCAATGAGTGGCAAACCACCTTTGATGCGGTCATGGATCCGGTCCTGGTTCTGGACACTAGCCTGCGCATCGTCCGGGGTAATAGCGCCGCTTTTGCACTGCTCTCGGTCAACGGCGCCGCCATTGAAGGGAAAACCTGTCACCAACTGTTCAGCGGCACCGATATGCCCTGCGAGGTTTGTCCGGTGCAGACCGTTACGCAGCACCATAAACCCCACCATCAGGAAGTTACCCATCGATATCTGGGGCGTACCTTTACCGTCAGTTGTGCCCCGATTTGCAAAGAGGCGCAGGTTATCGGCTATGTCCATTGGATGAAGGATATCAGTCACCAGTGCAACCTGGAAAAACGGTTGGTCCAGGCCTCCAAGCTCGAGGCGATAGCCACCCTGGCCGGCGGCATTGCCCACGATTTCAATAATATCCTCGGTGCGATCCTTGGTAATGCCGATCTCCTCCTCTACCGCATGCCGGCCCCCGACAGCCAGGAACGGCTGCCCTCCGGTCCGCCGATCACCTTTGACGAAATCACTGAACACCTGCAGGCCATCAAGCGGGCCGGCAACCGGGCCAAGGATCTGGTGGCCCAGATTCTGGCCTTCAGTCGCCAGACCGCCAATCAGCGGAAAAACCTGCTGGTCGGCCCGGTGGTCAAAGAAGTCTGCCGGCTGCTGCGCGCCTCCCTGCCGGCCACCATTGAACTCAAGGTCTCGGTTGCCGAGGATGTCGGCATGATCTACGCCGATCCTTCGCAGATCCAGCAGATGCTGATGATTCTCTGTACCAATGCATCCCAGGCCATGGACAACAAAACCGGCGTGATTGAAGTATCGCTCCGGGATATCGAGACCGGTAAGGCCGAGCAACTGCGTTATAACGATCTGGCCCCGGGTAATTATGTCGCCCTCACGGTCAAGGACACGGGCAAGG
>CAIMMA010000717.1 GCA_903842475.1 uncultured bacterium | reverse complement strand
ACTGACCCCCGGCACCACCCCGATGACCCAGGAGCCCCTGGCCTGGGCCGTGCGGCCGGGCAACCGGTCAATGCAGAAAGCCGCCAACGACTACCTGGCAGCCATCCAGCAAAGCGGAGAACTCCAGGCCCTGATCGATCGCAGCATTCCTTTCTACAAAAACACCGCCTACAGCCCGAAGCAATAATCCTGCAAGCGCGATCACTGCAGTCGACCCTGCTGCGCCATTGGCGAGCGCGTTGCCCGCCTTCCGCCGCTCTTATCCCGCACGTCGCACATCCATCTCCACCAACCGGCGATACAGGCTGTCACGGGCCATCAACTCCCCATGGCTGCCCTGCTCGACGATACGCCCCTGATCCATGACCACGATCCGATCGGCCCGGCGAATAGTGGACAGCCGATGGGCGATCACCAGGGAAGTGCGGTCGCTGAACCCGGCCGCTATCGCCTGTTCGAGCAGGTTTTCCGATTCGGTGTCAATCGAGGCGGTGGCCTCGTCGAGCACCAGGATGGCGGGATTGCGGTACAGGGCGCGGGCAAAGGCAAGTAGTTGTTTCTCCCCCAGCGAAAGGTTGAGCGCCCCCTCGCCGATCCGGGTATCCAACCCCTCGGGCAGACGGGCGATAAAACGCTCCAGCCCGGCCTGATGCAGCAGGTTGGCCAATCGCGCATCGTCTGCAATTCGATCCAGGACAATGTTGGCCCGCACAGTGTCCGGCATGATGAAAATATCCTGCATGATAATGCCCACCTGTTCGCGCAGGGCCTGCAGCGGCAGTTGCCGTATGTCTTGACCATCGATGAGGACCGTGCCGTGCTCCGGATCGTAGAAACGAACCAGCAGGGAGATCAAGGTCGATTTCCCGGCTCCGGTCGACCCCACCAGCGCCACGGTCTCCCCCGGCGCAATGATCAGATCGATGTCGTTGAGCACCGGTTGACCGGGCAAATAGCCAAATCGTACGTGGCGGAACTCGACACCGCCGCGCGCAGCAGTTACCGGCCCTGCCACGGTCACCGCTTCCTCCACCCGCATGGTGGTCCGGGTATCCAGGGTTTGAAAAATGCGTTCCGCCGAAGCCATGGCCGATTGAACGATGGAATATTTTTGGGAGAGCTCCCGCAGTGGCTGAAAGAAAAGCCGCATATACGAAAGAAAGGCCGCCAGTTCGCCAAGGGTCAACTGATTGCGGAGCACCTCGCCGCCCCCGTACCAGATGATCAGGGCGATGGCCGCCGAACTCATCAGTTCGGTCAGTGGCATGAAAGCCCCGAACACCCGGATCTGGGCAAACGAGCGCTGCAGGTATTCCCGGGTCAACGCCTCATACACCCGGCTGGAACGTTCCTGACCGCCGAAGGCCTGTATGACGCCGACCCCGGCCAGCGACTCGGCCAGGAACCCATTAATTTTGGCCATCTGCGACCTGATCGCCCGGAACTGCTCACGGGCGAACCGGGAGAAAACCATGGTCGAAACCAGCGCCAAGGGCACGAAAATCGCCATGACCAAGGCCAACCTCGCATTCATCATCCACAGAAACCAGAAAATCCCCACCAGCTTGAGGCCGTCGTTGAACAGGGTGACCATCACTGAAGTGAACATTTCGTGCATGTTCTGGATATCGTTGGTCAAACGGGTGACCAGCCTGCCGGCGGGCTGGTTGTGGAAAAAGGCGAGGTCCAAGGTCAGGAGATGGGCAAACAGATGCTGGCGCAGGCGATGCATGATCGATTGGCCGATCCATTCAAGCAGTACCACCTGACCGAAAGTAGCCAGAAAAATCACCCCGACCAGCAGTCCATACTGCAGGGTCACCCGGCCAAGTCCGGCAATTTGCTGGGAATGGTTCAGGGTCTTGGTGACGATGTACTGGTCAATCCCCAACTGCATCAGCCGGGGCAGACCAAGGGTGGCGGCGGTGACGATCAGGGCGAGCACCACCGCCCCGGCTAGTCCGCCCGCATGATCCGAACAGTAGGCCAGAATCCGTCGCCAGAGCTGAGCATCGCCGATCGCCCCTGCCTGACCATCTTCCAGATAGCCGAAATTACGCATGGTTTTGTTGATTCTCCGCCATCGCCCGGTAGAATTGGTTATCCAGGAGCTCCTGGTGACATCCCTGGGCCACAATCCGCCCCTCGTCGAGCAGCACGATCCGGTCGCAACGGCGCAGTACGTTGACCCGGT
>CAIMMA010000716.1 GCA_903842475.1 uncultured bacterium | reverse complement strand
GGTGAGCGCCCTGCTCGGCGGGACGCTGCAGGTGGTGCCCACGGAGCACGCGGCTTGCACCAAAGCCGGGTTTTTAGAGCAGGCCGGCGGCAAGCAGATCATGGCCCGCATGGATATCCGGGGTGAGGGTCAGGGCGAGGCCCTTTTGTTTGTCGATGTCAAAACCGCTGTCTATCTGGGCGGCAGCCTGATCATGCTGCCGGAAGGGGAGCTGGAGGCAACGGTTCGCAGCGAAGATTTCGGTGACGAAGCCAGCGATGCCTACGGTGAGGTCACCAATATCATCGCCGGTGTCTATACAGCCGTTTTCGAGGAACAGTACCGCACCAAACTCGGGTTTGTGAAGACCTCCATGGAAGCGGTCACGCCGGTCAAGGTCGATCCCGACTCCGACGAGGTCCTGCCCAATCAACCCTATTATCTCTCCGCCGGCACGATTCAATATAACGGCAAGGATCTGGGCAGGCTACAGCTTCTCCTGCCTGCCCGGGTACTGGGCCTGGAGGATCTGCTCAGACCCGAAGAAGAGGCGACCGCCCCAGGCGAAGCTGAACGTCAGGGTGTCCCCAAATCGACAACCGGTAAGGGTGCGGGCCAATCGTCGGCAGACCCCGTTCGTTTTCAGGGAACACCTTCCGAAAGTGCCGATATCCTCATCTTTACCGATGACGATGCCGAAGGCGGTCGGATCGCCGCCATCCTGCAGCCGTTGGGCTATGTGACGCGGATGCTTCATTTTAAGGATTCGGTGGGCAGTTTGCTGACACCGCGAATCCAGATGATTTTTCTGGTGATGCAGGAGGTGAGCGAGCAGGGATTTGGGGTGGCGATCAAAATCAGCAGTGCGGGATTGTCGGTGCCTTTGGTGGCCGCCGGCCCGGCCTGGACCAGGACCTTGGTGCTGAAGGCGGTTAAATACGGTGCCTGTGATATCCTCATTACTCCCGCAGCACCGGCCGATGTGCAGGAAAAAATAGCCTTCAATCTGGTGAAAAGAGCCGCCTGACGTGACCCCGGCCTATTCGGCTTCTTCGTCCCCCGCCCAATCTCCCGTCAATTCCTTCTTCTTGATTTTTTCCAGCAGCGTAGTGCGTTTGAGATTCAGCAGGCGCGCCGCTTCTTTTTTGTTTCCCTGCGTCATCTTAAGAGCCTGCACAATCAACTGGGTTTCATAGTCATTGACCAGGGCATTGAAGTCAATACCGCTTTCCGGCCAGATTTCTTCAGTTGCCGCGGCGACGGTCGAGAAGAGCAGCAGTTGCTCGGGTCGGGTCACCTCATCCAGTGGTGGTTGCAGTTCGTCGAGGAACGGTTGAACAGCTTGACCGCTGCCCCGATATTTTTCGGGGAGATCGTTGCAGCCGACCTGGGTGCCGCCATGGAGAATGGTCATGTGCTGCACCAGGTTTTCAAGTTCCCTGACATTACCCCGCCAAGGGAAACGGAACAGGGCTTGAAGGGCTGAGGCGTTAAAGCCCAGCAAAGGATTTTTTTTGTTTTTCCCAAGGGTTTTGATGAAATATTCGATCAGCAGCGGAATGTCTTCCGTCCGTTCACGCAGGGGCGGGATCGAGAGCGGGATGACGTTGAGCCGATAATAGAGATCTTCCCGGAACCTGCCTTCGGCCACCATCTGTTCCAGGTTGCAATGGGTAGCGGCAATCACCCTGACATCCACCGGGATCGCTTTTAATCCACCCACCGGTTCAAACTCGCGTTCCTGCAGAACCCGCAGCAGTTTAGCTTGGAGTACCGGTTTCATGTCCCCGATTTCGTCAAGGAAAAGCGATCCGTTATGGGCGTATTCGATCCGGCCGATCTTGGACACCGTGGCTCCGGTGAAGGCGCCTTTGGTATAGCCGAACAGTTCGCTTTCCAGCAGGTCGTCGGGGATGGCGGCACAGTTGACCGGGACAAAATGATGCGCGCTTCGGGGGCTATGGGCATGGATCGCCTTGGCAACCAGTTCTTTGCCGGTCCCGGACTCCCCTTGGATGAGCACGGTGGTGATGTCATCCTCGGCCAGTTTGGAGATCAGCTTGAACAGTCGCTGCATCGACTGGCTTCGACCGATTATGCCGTGGAAAGAATCAGTGAGCATGGCTCATTGGGGGAGTTTGTCCGCGAGTTTACTGGTGGTCAGTCGCATGTTGAGGCTCAGGAGCCGCATGATAATTTTTAAAAGGCTAACGCCCATCGCCGGAAAGGATTCGGTGAGGATGTCAAATCCCTGCTTGGTCAAGATTATGACAACCGACGGCTGTCGAGCGATCACCGTGGCTGAACGGGACGACTGATCGATGATCGACATTTCGCCGATGGTATTGCCCTTGCCGAGCCTGGCGATAACCCGGTGGTCGCCCGCAGTTGATTTTTTGAGGACATCGAGCAGGCCACGCACCACAAAACACATGAAATCACCCTTGTCCCCTTCGACAAACAGGTGTTCCCCGCGCAGTATCTCCGCAAAATGCATATGGCGGGCGAGGATATCGAGCTCATCGGTTTTGAAAACGTCAAAAAGAGGCAGGGTGAGGATGAGATCCCTGGTTTTTTCCTCAAATTCGTTGAGTTCTTGATCGGGAGCAGCGGTTTTTTTCATCACAAAGAGCGCACAGGCAATCGTTACCAGCCAGAAAAGGTTACCTACTTTTTTGTGTCCTCTGGTACAGTTATCACTAAGACTACCACAGGTTAACCGTGAAACACAAGGGACTTTCAAATAAAGTGTCATTATCTTGACAACGAAATATTGGCAGCCGAAAGGATAGGGAGGAGCAGTGTATGGTCATGCATCCAAAGGCGACAGGCCTCTTGATCGCGTTCCTGCTGGGTGGTTCGTTGCTTTGCGCATCGGCTCGAGCCTGGGAAGGCGTCGTGGTTGCCGTTCCTGACGGTGATTCGCTGACGGTGGACCGGGGCGGTCGGGTGCATCACCTCCGGCTCTACGGGATTGACAGCCCCGAGTATGGCCAAGCCTGCTGGAGGGAAGCCCGAGGCTTGACCAGGGAGATAACCATGGGGCGGCGAGTGAGCGTCGAATCGATGGATACCGATCGTTACGGTAGGATCGTTGCTTTGGTCTGGAGCCAAGGGCGTCTGGTCAACAGTGAGCTGGTCCGGGAGGGGCAGGCCTGGGTGTATCCGCGCTATTGTCGGCAGCAACCGTTGTGCGCGGACATGAATGGCCTGGAGCAATCGGCGAAGGCTGCACGACTGGGCGTATGGCGCGAGCGCAACCCGAAGCCGCCGTGGTCCTGGCGATATTCGCGGCCTTAAACCGACTTGATGGCAGTGCTCGGCGGTGCCTCTCGAGTTTGCTTGCAAGCAAGCACCAATTACATCCCTGTCAAGGCCCCAGCGGTCCAATCGAGCAGTGGTCCCGGGAAAAATCCGAAACCGAGGGCGCCGAGCAGGCATATGCCGAGCGCCGCGGACATTCCCGGTGAAAAAACGCAGGAAATGGTCTGCTGCGGTTCGTTCATGTACATGTAGCGCACCACCCGCAGGTAAAAATAGGCGGAGATGGCGCTGAACAGCACTGCACCGATCACCGTCAGGGTATATCCGGCGGTAAAGGCCGCCTGAAGCAGGTAAAATTTGCCGATGAATCCGCCGGTCGGCGGAATGCCGGTCAGTGAAAACAGGAAGACAAGCATCAGGGCCGCAGCCAGGGGATGACGGGTGGCCAGTCCTTTGCAATCCTCCAGGGATTCATGGGGATGATCGGGGGTGGCCAGGAGCATGAGCATGCCGAAGGCTCCCATGTTCATGAACAGATAGATAATCAGATAGGTCATGGTGGCGGCCATGCCTTCGGCTGTGCCGGCAAGCAGGCCGAGCAAGGCATAACCGGCATGGGCGATGGCCGAATAGGCCAGCATTCGCTTGAGGCTCCGTTGGCACAGTGCGGTGATATTGCCCACGGCCATGGTCAGCAGGGCGAGCACCGCCAGCACCGGGCCCCAATGATTGTGGAGATCGGGCAAACCGAGGAACAACAGTCGACCCAGGATGGCAAACCCGGCCGCCTTGGGGCCGACCGACATGAAGGCCGTCACCACCGTCGGGGCGCCTTCGTAAACGTCCGGGGTCCAGAGGTGAAAGGGGGCCACGGCGATTTTGAAACACAGGCCGGCCAGCAGCAGGCCCAGGGCCGCCATCATGGCCGGATTGTCGCCCAGATGCTGTGTGGCGATCAACTCGGCGATCCGGGCGATTTCGGTGGTGCCGGTCAGGCCGTAGAGCAGGGACATGCCGAACAGGAGCAGGGCCGAGGCAAACCCGCCCATGAGGAAATACTTGATTGCCGCTTCGCTGGTGCGTTGCTCCTGCTTGTGCAAGCCGACCAGGGCATACACCGGCAGGGCCATCAGTTCCAACCCCAGGTAGAGGATCATCAAGTCACCCGCCGAGGCCATCATCAACATGCCGACTGCGGAAAAGACCATCAAACTGTAATATTCGCCTTGTCGCAGGCCGATAATCCGGCAAAAATGCTCGCTCATCAAGGTGGTCAGAAGCACCCCTGCCAAGCAGATACATTTAAAGACCATTGCATAGCCGTCGACCAGAAACATGCCGCCAAAGGATACCGACGGTCGCGAACCCACCACCATGGCCAGGGTGGTGAGGCAGCCGACCACGGTTAGCCAGGGCAGGGCTTGCCGCTGTCTTGGGGCAAAGATATCAAGGCCGATCAGCAGGACGCCGATGCCGATCAGCAGCAGTTCCGGCAGGATGGGCTCAACAACGGCCCAGTTGATAGCCACGGTAGGGATCATTCTTGCTCCGTAAGTATGCAGGTTGTTGGTCTAAGAAAAGGAAAATCAGCGCGACCCATGTTGTCACCCCCACAGTTGGTGTCGTTTAAGGGGGCGGGATCAAGCCGGGCATCGGCATGGATCCGGCCAGGCCGATGCCGCCCACTTGATCGAGCAGGTGGCCGACCGAGACATGGAGAAAGCCGAGCAAGGCGTTGGGATAGAGGCCAATCCAGAAAATCAGCAGCGCCATGGGCAGCAGGGTGAGAATTTCCCGCAGGTTGAGTTCCGCCAGCCCATGCATGGATGGTTTGATTTCGTTGAAAAATAACCGCTGATAGAGCCAGAGCATATACCAGGCCCCGAGGATCAGGCCCGAGGCGGCAACCACCGCTGTCCAGGGCAACCGTTCAAAGCCGCCCAGCAGAATCAGGAATTCGCCGATAAAGCCGTTGGTGCCGGGCAAGCCGACCGCCGCCAAGGTGAACAGCAGAAAAAAACCGGCAAAGACCGGCATGGTGGATGCCAGGCCGCCGTAGGCAACGATTTCCCGGGTGTGGGTACGCTCGTAGAGCATGCCGATGGCCAGGAACAGGGCGCCGGTGACCACGCCGTGATTGATCATCTGCAGGATGCCGCCTTCGAGCCCGCGCTGGTTGAGGGCAAATAAACCCAGGGTGACAAAGCCCATGTGACTGACCGAACTGTAGGCGATCAACCGCTTGAGATCGGTCTGGGCCAGACAGATGATCGCTCCGTAGACGATGGCGATCACCGAGAGGATCAGCATGGGCAGCAGCATCTGCTGGGTGGCGTCCGGCAGGATGGGCATGGAGAAACGGAGAAAACCGTAGGCGCCCATCTTGATCAGCACCCCGGCCAGGATGACCGAACCGGCGGCCGGAGCCTCGGTATGGGCATCCGGCAGCCAGGTGTGTACCGGCCACATCGGCACCTTGACCGCAAAGGCGGCGAAAAAGGCCCAGAAAAGGATCAGCTGCAGTTTGAGCGAGTAGGGTTGGCCGGCGAGTTTGAGGATGTCGAAGGTCTGGCCGCCGTTTTGATACAGCAGGATAATCCCCACCAGCATCAGCAGGCTGCCGACCAGGGTATAGAGAAAGAATTTAACGGTGGCATAAATCCGGTTCGGTCCGCCCCAGACGCCGATGATCAGAAACATCGGAATGAGCATCGCCTCCCAGAAGATGTAGAAGAGGAAAAAGTCGGTGGCGCAGAACACCCCCATCATCGCCCCTTCCAGCAGCAGCAGGGCCACAAAGAATTCCGTCACCTTATGGGTGATACTTTCCCAGGACACCAGGATGGAGAGGACGATAATCAGGGCGGTGAGCAGGAGAAAGAGCACGCTGATGCCGTCGATGCCGAGCGCGTAATTGATGTTCAGGGTTTTGATCCAGACCCGGTGCTCCTGGAATTGCATCAGATAGGTGGTCTTATCAAAGAGCAGCAGCGCCGGCAGGCAGAGCAGCAACTCGATCAGGCTGATAAGCAGAGCCAGCAGGCGGATGGTGGCGATCTGCTGCCGCGGCACGGCGAGCAGCGCAAGCCCGCCCAGGACCGGAAAGAAGATCAGGGTGCTGAGAAGTGGTATCGACATGAAGAGGCTTCCGGTAGAAGGATTTCGGTTTAAATTCGGGCCAGCAGGACGACAATGAGCGCCAACGCTCCGCCGCCCATCCAGGCGAGATAATGCGAGACCTGGCCATCCTGGATCCGGCGCATTTTCGCCGAAAGCCCGCCGATGGCGCGGGGAATGCCGTTCACTATCCCCTCGATGCAGCCGATATCGACGATCCGCAGCAGCACCCGGCGGCTGAAAGCCAGGGTCGGTTGGATGAGGACCTTGTTGTAGAGTTCATCGATATAATATTTGTTGAGCAGCAAGCGGTGCACCGGGGCCATCCGCTCGGTGAGCCGTGCGGGCAGCTGGGGCTTGAGCCGGTACATGTAGAAGGCCAGGCCGATGCCACAGGCTCCCGCCAGGACGGAACTGCCCATCAGCAGGGCTTCCACCGTGTGGGAAACATGGAGGTGGGGATGGCCGAGCACCGGTTCCAAAAACCGGGCCCAGTGATTATCGCCGCCGATGATGGCGGGGATGCCGAACCAGCCGGCGGTAACCGCGCCGACGGCCAATAGCATCAAAGGCACGGTGACCACCAGGGGGGATTCGTGGAGATGTTCCCGCTGATGCGCCGTGCCGCGAAACTCCCCGTGAAAGATGAGGAAAAAGAGCCGGAAGGAATAAAAGGCGGTCATGAAGGCCACCAGGGTGCCGATGGCCCAGGCGAATTTACCGGCGCCGAGTTCGGTGTTAAAGGCCATGAGCAGGATCTCGTCCTTGCTGAAAAAACCGGCCAGCCCGGGGACGCCCGAAATGGAAAGCGAGGCGAGCAGGAAGGTCCAGTAGGTGATCGGCATCTTTTGTTTTAAGCCGCCCATGGAGCGCACATCCTGTTCGTGGTGCATCCCCAGGATCACCGAACCGCAGCCGAGAAACAGCAGGGCTTTGAAATAGGCATGGGTGAACAGGTGGAAAATCCCGGCGGAATAGGCCCCGACCCCGCAGGCGATGAACATGTAGGCCAGCTGGCTGACCGTGGAATAGGCCACCACCCGCTTGATATCGGTCTGCACCAGGGCGATGGTGGCGGCGAACAGGGCGGTGACCGCCCCGAGCACGGTGATCAGGTTCAGGGCAAACGGCGAGAGGGCGAAAATCGGATTGCAGCGGGCCACTAAAAAGACCCCGGCGGTGACCATGGTGGCGGCATGGATCAGGGCGCTGACCGGGGTCGGGCCCTCCATGGCGTCGGGCAGCCAGATGTGCAGCGGAATCTGGGCCGACTTGCCGATGGCCCCGCAAAAGAGGAGGAGGGCGATCATGGTCGCCAGGTTGATCTGGCTGCCAAACAGGGAGATGGTTTGTCCGTCCAATATGCCCACTCGGCTGAAAACTTCATGATACTGCAGGCTGCCGAATTGGGTGAAAATCAGGAACAGCCCGAGGATAAAGCCGAAATCACCGAACCGGTTGACAATGAATGCCTTTTTGCCGGCATCGGCGGCGGACTGTTTTTCGTAGTAGAAACCGATTAGCAGGTACGAGCTCAAGCCGACCGCCTCCCAGCCGAAGAACAGCTGGAGGAAGTTGTTACCCAGCACCAGCATGAGCATGGAAAAAGTGAACAGGCTTAAGTAGGCAAAGAATCGATAATAGCCGTCCTCGCCCTTCATGTAGCCCACCGAATAGATATGCACCAGGGCGCTGACGCTGGTGACCACGATCAGCATGACCGCGGTCAATTGGTCCACCAGGAAACCGAAGGCAACCTGCAGGGTGCCGGATTGGATCCAGGTGTAGATGTCCTGGTTGATAATCTCCCCGGAGCGGACCCTGAAAAAGGCGGCCAGGGCACAGCCAAAGGAGAGCAGCACGGTGATGATCGGCAGCCAGTGCGCCCGCGTGCCCCATCGCTTCCCGAGGAGCAGGGTCAGGACAAAGGAGGCCAGCGGCAAGAGCGGGATGGCAAGCAGAGAGGCCGGCATGGTTTATCCTTTCAGTTGATTGATGGTGTCGACATGGACGGTTCGTCGACTGCGATAGAGGGCGATGGCAATGCCGAGCCCGATGGCGGCCTCGGCCGCGGCCACGGTGATGATGAAAAAAGTGAAGGCCTGACCGCGCAGGGATTCGAGGAAATGGCTCAGCGCCACCAGATTGAGGTTGACGCCGTTGAGCATCAGCTCAATGGAGAGGAACATCACGATCACGTTCCTCCGGGTGAGGAACCCGCAGACACCGATGCAGAACAGGATGGCCGCCAGGGCCATGTACCAGGACAGGGGGATCACGGCGACACCTCGTTGCGGCTGGTTTGCCCGCGGTTTTGTGACTCTTTTGACTCTTCGGACGCCGACGGCACTTTGGTTTCCCGGCGAGCCAGCACCAACCCGCCGATCAACGCCACCAGCAGGATAAGCCCGGCTATTTCAAAGGGCAGCAGGTAGGTGGAGTACAGCTCCTGGCCCAGGGCCTTGGTGTGGGTGAGTTCCTTGATGGCATTCGCTGGCCAGGCCCCCTTTTCGCCTAAAAGAAAGGAAGGGATGACGTAGAGCAGGCCGCCCGCCAGGCAGATAGAGATGATCCGGCCGATCCAGGCGCTGGACACAAATCCGTCCATCTCCAGTTCCTCGCGCAAACTGACCAGGAACAGCACGAACAGATACAGCACCAGGATGGCCCCGGCGTAGACGATGATCTGCACCGCTGCCAGAAATTCGGCGTTCAGGGTCAGGTAGAGCCCGGCCATGTGGAAAAATAACACCAGCACCATCAGGACGCAGTGTACCGGATTGCGCAGGCTGATGGCCAGAATGCCGCTGCCGATGATCATCAGGGCGCAGTAGCCGAAAAAAAACTGGGTAAACATTGCTTCCCCCGTGTCAGGATTGTTTCGGCCCGTGGTGCTGCCGCCAATTTTTGCCGACCACCTGCTGCTCACCGCTCCATTCTGGGGAGACGGGCAGCCGTTTGGGGGCGGGCAGGGTATGCTCGGGCAGGCCGCGGGGCCGCCAGAAGGGATTGACATATGCTTCGAGCGGCTGGTCCAGCCCGGCGGCGAACCGGTCCCAGTTGCCCAGCAACTGCTCCATGGTAAAATAGAGCGAGGGGCGATCGTAGGAGCCATACTCATAGACCTCGGTGAGGACGATGGCGTTGACCGGGCAGACCTCTTCGCAATAGCCGCAATACACGCAGCGCAGGGACTCGATCCGGTAGTCGTCGATGATTCGGCGGCTGCCGAGTGCCTTGTCTTTATGCGAGCGGATGCGGATGCAGCGCGACGGGCAGGCCATGGCGCAACGCATGCAGCCCACGCATTTGCTCAGCCCGGTTTCCGGATCGCGGACCAGGGCGTGCTGGCCCCGGAAGCCGAGACGGATCTGCGGTTTTTCTTCCGGATACTGCCGGGTGATCGGCTTGGAAAACAGCCGTTTGAGGGTCAGTGCCATGCCCTGGAGGATTTCCACCTGGAAGATGGTCGCCAGCAGGCCGCGTTTGGGTTGGTATTGAATCTGCACTTTTTGTGTTCCCCCTTAGCCGATCAGCGCCTTGAGGCAGG
>CAIMMA010000715.1 GCA_903842475.1 uncultured bacterium | reverse complement strand
TCCTCGAAAAGGAAACCGAATTCGATGCCGCGGCCAACGGCATCATCGGCCTGGAAACCGCCCTGCCCTTGGCGCTCGCCCTGGTGCGCGACCAGGTGATCGATGCCAAACGGCTGGTCGAACTCATGGCGGTCAATCCGGCCGCCATCCTCGCCATCCCCGGCGGGACCCTCAGCCCCGGAGCCCCGGCGGACGTCACCCTGATCGATCCGGAACGCGAGTTGCTCTACACCCAAGAGCAGGTGCGTTCCAAAAGTCGCAACACCCCGTTCCTCGGCTGGCGGCTGCAAGGCCGGGCCGTACTCACCATGGTCGACGGCGAGATCAGGCATTCCCTGCTCGGTTAAGCCTTCGCCGGCTCCCTGCCGGTTTTCTGGTCCACATACCCCACCGGATCGCGCAACCCGGCGTCGCTGAACCCCTGCAGCCTGAGCCGGCAGGAATCGCATCGGCCGCACGCCAGATCCCCGACAGGATCGTAGCAACTGTGCGTCAGGCCGTAATCCACCCCCAGCTCTTTACCGCGCAGAATAATCTCTTTTTTGCTCAACTGCAGCAGCGGGGCATGAAAGCGAAACGGATGGCCCGTTACCCCGGCCTTGGTGCCGAGATTGGCCATCTGGGCGAAGGCGGCCAGAAATTCCGGCCGACAATCCGGATAGCCGCTGTAATCCACCGCATTAATACCCAGGAAAATATCGGACGCCCCCAGCACCTCTGCCCAGGAAAGGGCATGGGCCAGGAAAAGGATATTGCGCCCAGGGACATAGGTTACCGGGATGTCCTGATCCATGGCGCTAGTGGGACGATCTTTGGGCACCGCCAACTCGGAGGTCAGGGCCGAACCGCCGATGGCCCCGAGATCGACCCGCAGCACCAGGTGTTGGCCAACGCCGTAATGGGCGCAGATACGGCGAGCCCGTTCCAGTTCCACGGCCTGACGCTGGCCGTATTGAAAACTGAGGCAGTGGCAAATAAATCCCTGGGACTGGGCAATGGCCAGCACGGTGGTGGAGTCAAGCCCACCGCTGAGTAACACGACTGCTTGTTGCTTGTTCATCTCGTAATGCCCCCAGCTGATTAAATAAAAAAGGGTATTTTTCTGGTGATCGTAATAGCTTCCGGCCCGACCTCCGCCTGATAGGCCACAAACCGCACACCGCGCGCCTGCGCCCAGGCAACGGTTTGGGCGTAGACCGGGTCAATGGCGGCCGCTGGCTGGCAGCTGGCGGCATCGCGGCGTTGAATGCAAAACAGTACCGCTGCCCCAAATCCGGCTTCTGCCAGCCTGACCAGCTCATGCAGATGTTTGGCGCCCCGGGCGGTCACCGCGTCCGGAAACAGGGCGACCTGATTCTCGGCCAGGGAACAATTTTTCACTTCAAGGTAGACCTGGCCCTGTTCGGTTGCGAGGAGAAAGTCCAACCGGCTCTTTTCGGAAACAACCACCTCGTGGGTGATGGCCTGAATCGTGCCGAAATCGTTGATCGTCCCATTGGTCAGTCCCTCCCGGACGATGGCGTTGGTTCTGCCGGTATGCACCCCGATCCAGACGCCCTGATGTTGCACCATTTCCAGGGTCCATGCGTATTTTCTTTTCGGTGCGTCGGAGTAGCTGATCACCACCGGACTGCCGGGTACCGAGCAGCCGCGCATGGAACCGGAATTGGGACAGTGCACGGTCAGCGTCTGCTGGGTATCGAGCAGGATGTCCGCAAGAAATCGTTTGTATCGCTTAAGCAGGACACCGGTTTGACAGAGGGGCGGCAAGAGCATGACAGTAGGGAAACCGAATTGAGAGGAAATGTAACGATACGTTTTTTATCGAAAACCCTACAAAAAAGAACGCGTTTCGTCGGCCGGGGGTGGTAATTCCTGCGCAAAGCAGGTATCTTGAGAATATTGTTGGCAATGCATAAGGCCAGCCGTGCTTGATCCGGCCAGGGACTTTTTGCGCCCGAGGTGAGGTTGTGCTTCCGGCCCCATCTTTTTTTTGCTATAATTTTACTACTGTTAAAGCAATCACCACCTTTCACCAATTGTACGCCGATATGGAAAGTATGATCCTTCCCGGCATATAACAACTTCCTGCCCTTAATCCAACCGTAAAGGAGAACTCTATAATGAAACTCGGACTCAATGGTCTTGGACGAATTGGAAAATTGTCGCTGTGGAACCATGTCTCCCGTCAGTTTTTTTCTGAAATTGTCGTCAACCTGGGACGCAATGTCGGTTCAGGATTGGAAGACATCGCCGCTGCCATTGAAAAGGACTCCACCTACGGCCGGCTCAGCATGTATCTCCATGGCAACAAGGGCGGACGGGTGATTGAGAACCTCAACGAAGCCGCCGGCTCAATGACCATCAACGGCGTGCCGGTGACCTTTCTCCGCAAGGCACGCAACCCCAAAGATATTGACTGGCAGGCCAACCAGGTGCGCCTGGTGGTCGACACCACCGGCGCCTTCAAGGACCCGACCGCGGACGCCTCCGAGGGCAAGGGCTCGGTGCGCGGCCACTTGCAGGCCGGGGCCGAAAAAGTAATGGTCTCCGCTCCATTCAAGATTCAAGCCAAAGGACTGGAGATGCCCGAGGACGCGGTGACCACCGTCATGGGAATCAATGACGACGATTACAACCCTGCCAGGCACAATATTATCAGCGCGGCCTCCTGCACCACCACCTGCCTGTCCTATATGATCAAGCCGCTGCTCGACCATTTCGGCGCGGCCAGGATGCTCTCCGCCTCCATGGTCACGGTACACGCCGCCACCGGCAGCCAGGAGGTGCTTGATCGCTTGCCCGGGGCTGGGGTGGTCGACCTGCGCAAGAACCGCTCCATTCTCAACAACATCATCTTGACCACCACCGGTGCGGCCAAGGCTCTGGGCCTGGTGATTCCAGAAATGAAATCCATCGGTTTCATCGCCGAATCCGTGCGTATCCCGACCTCATCGGGCTCCCTGATCGTCCTGGTACTCAACCTCCAGGATGAGCTCGACAATCCGATCAAACGCACGCTGCTCAATTCGATCTATGAGGAATATGCCAAGACCAGCCCGTATCTGATCTATTCGACCGAACAGAATGTCAGTTCCGACATCCTCGGCATGCCCAAAGCCGCAGTGGTGATCGAATCGACCGAAACCCACACCCGCACCGCTTCCATCCGGGTCAACCTGCAGAATCTGAAAAATTACAAGTTCGAAGCCGGTTCCGTCCCGCCCATCCTGGATGTGCCGCTCACCCAGGCGGTCATTTACGGCTGGTACGACAACGAACTGGGCAGCTATACCAACATGCTCGGAGAGTTGACCGTCTCAGTAGCCGAACGTATGGTGTGAGGGTTCGCGACCTGGAGATCGACGACCTGCCGGCGGTGTTCGCCATCGAGCAGCAGGCCATGGCCCACCCCTGGAACGAAGCGCAGCTCCGGGAGGAACAAGCAATGGTCGGCGGCGTGAGCCTGGTGGCGGAAACCGACCGCCAGATCTGCGGGTTCGCCTTTTTCAGGACCTGCGCCCCGGAAAGCGAATTGCTCCGCTTGGCCGTTGCCCCTGACCGCAGGGGACAAGGGATCGGCAGCGCCCTGCTCGACCACGCCCTGCGCGCTTTGGCCGAACAGGGCTACGCAACCTGTTTCCTTGAGGTGCGCAGCTCCAATACGGCCGCTCGCCGCCTCTACGCCAAGGCAGGGTTCATCCAGATAGGAGCCCGGAAAAAATACTACAGCCAACCGGTTGAAGACGGCCTGCTCCTGTGCAGGACGCTGACCAACCAGAACGGAGGAATTTCATGAAAACATTACGAGATATTGAACTGGCCGGTAAGCGGGTACTGGTGCGGGTGGATTTCAATGTGCCCATGAATGAAAACGGCCAGATCACCGATGACCTGCGGATCAGGACCATCCTCCCGACCCTGCGATACCTGATCGCCCAGCAGGCGCGGGTGATCCTCTGCACCCACATGGGCCGGCCCAAGGGGCAGCGGGTGGATAAATATTCACTGGCGCCGGTGGCCGCCTATGCCGCCGACCTGCTCGGCCAGCCGGTACCGCTCGCCCCGGACTGCATCGGACCCGAGGTGGCGGCCCTGGTGAACGGCCTGCGGGATGGCGAGCTACTTATGCTCGAGAACCTGCGCTTCCATCCCCAGGAGGAAAAAAACGACCCGGACTTTTCCAGGCAGCTGGCAGCGGTGGCCGATGTTTATGTCAACGACGCCTTTGCGGTTTCCCATCGCGCGCACGCCTCGGTGGTCGGGGTCACCGCTTTTGTCAAGGAGAAGGCCGCCGGTTTCCTCCTCCAGAAAGAAATGGAATATTTCCATCGCTCCATCGACAATCCGCAACGCCCCCTGGTGGCTATTGTCGGCGGAGCCAAGGTTTCAGGCAAGCTCGAAGCCCTGGAGAACATGCTCGCCCGGGTGGATGCCATGATCATCGGCGGGGCCATGGCCAACACGTTCCTCAAAAGTCAGGGGTACCCGGTCGGGGCCTCCAAGGTCGAGGACGACCTGATGGCCACGGCAGCCGCCCTGCTGGCCCGAGCCAAAGAGCAAAAGGTCAAGATCTACCTGCCGGTCGATGTCATCGCCGCCGATCGCTTCGCCCCGGATGCGGTCTGCAAGCAGGTCACCATCCAGGATATCCCCGAAAATTGGATGGCCCTGGATATCGGCCCGGCCTCGGTGATCTGTTTCAACGAGGTCCTGGCCGATGCCAAGACCATTGTCTGGAACGGACCCATGGGAGCCTTTGAGATGGAAGCCTTTGCCCGCGGCACCATGGCCCTGGCGCATACCGTCGCCGCTTCCCATGCCTTGAGCGTCACCGGCGGCGGAGATTCCAATGCCGCCATAACACTCTCCGGCGAGGCTTACAATATCTCCTACATGTCGACCGGGGGCGGCGCCTTCCTCATGCTGATGGAAGGGAAAGAACTGCCCGGGATCACGGCATTGGCCTGAACTCCGGGCCCCTGAAGGATTGCACCCATACCCCGAGCACGGCGGTATGCCTCAATGATAAGGAGAACACCATGAGCAGACGGCCACTGATCGCCGGCAACTGGAAAATGCATTTGACCCTGGCGGAGGCGGTGCAGCTGGCGCAAGCTGT
>CAIMMA010000714.1 GCA_903842475.1 uncultured bacterium | reverse complement strand
GAATCGTCAACCTGCGCAAGGTGCGGTGGAACAGTTTTCAGCCCAATTTTTTCATGCTGGTGCAGCGGGGGGTGCTGGATGAGGCGCCCAAGACCTTTCTGGCTTCGGTGAGTCGGGTGGCGCCGGCGGAACAGCAGGCGACCGTGCACCGGCTGGTCGGTGCGTTCCCCAATATTTCGGTGATCGATGTGACCCGGCTGGTCGAGCAGTTGGGTGAGATCGGCGACAAGCTGACCAGTTCGCTGCGGTTCATGGCCTGGCTGGCCCTGGCGACCGGCTTGGTGGCGGTGGTTTCGATCGCCCGGCAGGAGGCGTTGCGCCGTGAGCGGGAAATCAACCTGCTCCGGGTGCTGGGGGCC
The DNA here is from genome assembly GCA_903842475.1 of uncultured bacterium. Taxonomy (GTDB): domain Bacteria; phylum Desulfobacterota; class Desulfobulbia; order Desulfobulbales; family Desulfobulbaceae; genus Desulfobulbus. Next base: position 6,840 of record CAIMMA010000714.1, on the reverse strand, counting down.
GGGATCGGCCGGATTCGGCTGCTGGTGATGCTGGAGTTCGGTTTTATAGGAGGCATGGCGGCGCTGGCGGCCACCGTCTTGAGCTATGGCTGTTCCTATGCCGTGGCCTGGTGGCTGTTTGACCGGATCTGGCGTTTCGAGTGGCAGTCGGGCCTGCTGCTGGTGGTGGCCGCGCCGCTGCTCTGCGCCGTGATCGCCGGCCTGGCCAGCGATGCGGTGATCCGGCGCAAGCCGGTGGCCCTGCTCGGCTGAGCGCCGTCTCCAGGCACCATCCGGACGCTGGCCGAGGCTATCGGCCCGCTTCCTGCCAGATCTCGCGGCGGACGCTCTCCCGGTCTTCGGGAATCATCACCCGGCATTTGAGGACCCCTTCCTCAAAGGTGCCATAGGTGGCGAACCGAGGAATGTGCAGGGTGCCGTCGTCGTCCAGTTCCACCATGGCAATCACATCGCCGCCGTTGCCGAGGGTCAGTTCACAGGGTATTTTTCGCATGTTGCTCGGTTTGGGTGGTGCGGCTTTCCGCGGCGGCGGCCACGGCTTTGGCGGTTTTTTCGGCCAGGATGTTGGCGGTCTGGACCTTGGCTTCCGGAATCTGCGGTGTCTGTTCCAGGAGGGAGGGCGATCCGTTGAGCGCTTCGAAGACCCCCGGGTCGCGGTCATAGAGGTCGGGCTTGAAAAGCACCAACCCGTCCCGGACATTGGTGGTCAGGTAGATGAGGAAAATGGGCAGCGGTTGTTTGAGAATAACCGTGGCGGTTTTGCCGGAAGCCAGGATCTGCGCGAATTTTTCTTCGTTGGTCGTGTTACCGAGGTCGTTGGCCAGCAGTAATTTTCCCAGCTCCAGAGGGTTCTGGACCCGAATGCAGCCGTGGCTGAAGGCCCGCTGGGTCCTGCCGAACAGGGATTTGCTCGGGGTGTCATGCAGATACACATGGTAGGGGTTGGGGAAGAGAAATTTGATCAGACCCAGCGAGTTGTCCGCACCTGAATCCTGACGCAGGGTATAGGGGAAGTGTTTGCCGACGTACTGGTTCCAGGGAATCGTGGCGGCATCCACTTCCGTGCCGCCGCTGGCAAGGACGCGAAGGCGCTGTTTGTTGAGAAAGCCCAAATCCTTGCTGATGCTGGGAACCGTTTCGTTTTTGGCGATTTCCGGGGGGATGGTCCAGGTCGGGTTGAGCACCAGATAGGTCACCGCGGACCGGAAGACCGGGGTCTGATGAAAGGGTTTGCCGACCATGACCTTGCTGGACCAGACCAGTTTTTCCTGGTGGTAGTACTGGAGCATGAATCCGGCGATGTCGATGATCAGGCTGGAACTGGGCATGTCGCGGATCACCAATCGGGTCCGTTCCAGATTGACCCGGATCTGATTGATCCGGTCGGCCACCGGCACATTCATGGCGTTGATCGTAGTTTGCCCCCCGACCCCATCGGGTTCGAGATGATGTCGGGTTTGAAAGGCCTTGACCGCCTTGACCAGGGCATCGTCAAAGACCGTGGGATCGCCGGAACTCTTTGCATGGTAGTCGCCGGTCACCGCCAGGCGTTTGCGCATGGCCGCAACCCGCTGGTCCTGCATCCCCGGTTTGAGGCTCGGACCTGCGGGAACCTTGGGCCAGCCGCCGTTGCTGGCGATTTTTCGGTACTGGGTCAAGGCCTGTTTTAAGTTGATGTAGGCCTGGTGCTCGGGGGAACTTCTCTCCAGGGTCGCACGGACCGTGCCGGTGCGGATCGCGGTCAGGTAGGTGTCGGTGGGCAGGCTGCGGGGGGTCGCGGGTTCCAGGTTCTTTTTCTCTTCGACCTTGCGGGGATCGACCTTGCCGTAGCGTTTATGCTGGTCGAGCATGATCATGGCATCGGAGAGCAGCAGGTCGTATTCCACCAGCATGGCCTGGGAGGGGGTTCCCTTCAATTCGTTACCCAGATGGGTGATGGCCTTGAGATGATAATCGTCGGGGATCAGCCCCTCTTCGGCCCCGGCAATGATGGCGCCTTGCAACTGGCTGATGTTGTCCGGGCTGGTCCAAAGCAGTTGGAATTGATTTTTACGGTAGAGGTCGAGCAGGTAACCGGCGGCATAAATCGGTTCCTTGACGCTCTTTTCCGGTTGTTCTTCAAAACAAAGCTCTTCAAGCCGCTGTTGAATAACAAGCGGGATGCTCTCTTCGGCGGTCACCGTCAGCGGCGCACACAGGAGCGCTGCGATAAACAGCACTTTCCCGAGAAAATGCAGGGAGGAAAACAAAGGATTACGGCGTGCTGGCATGGTTTCTCTAGCTGGATTAGGTGCGGGGTTGCTGGTGTGGTTACTCTCAGGTATGGGCGAGGGAACAGCAACCTCATTAAATTTGTCGGCAGTACTTCCTATTCTTTTAAGGAAGAACAGCAATACTGACAAGTTCATTAACCATAATTTATCGAAAAATGCTGCATTTGTGCTTGCCTGCGCCTTGTTTTTTTTTTGCTCGCCTCCTCGATTTCCGGCCCTTGCCTTAGGGCTGCAAGGACTCTGCTCGTATGCCGAACCGGCTTTTTGTTTCTTGTTTGACCCTGGTCGAAAAGGTATGCTATGTTCAGCTGTATCTGAATTCCCCCGCACCCGGAGCAACTGATGATCATCGGCATTCTTAAGGAAATCAAAGCAGAGGAAAATCGGGTGTGTCTGACCCCGGCGGGCGCGGAGGTGCTGGTCAAGGGCGGCCACCGGGTATTGGTGGAGCAGCATGCCGGCGCCGGCAGCGGCTTTGCCGACCCGCTCTACGCGGCGGCCGGGGCGGAACTGATGACAACGCCGGCGGCGATTTACGGGCAGGCGGAGATGATCATGCACGTCAAGGAACCGCTGCCCCCGGAATACGAGCTGATCAGGGAGGGGCAGATCCTCTTTACCTATTTTCATTTCGCCGCCTCCGAAGCCTTGACCCGGGAGATGATGGCGCGCAAGGCGGTCTGCATCGCCTATGAAACCATTACCGATCAGCGGGGCGCGCTTCCCCTGCTGACCCCGATGAGCGAGGTCGCCGGCCGGATGGCGGCCCAGGAAGCGGCCAAGTATCTCGAGCGTAGCCAGGGGGGACGGGGGATTCTTTTAGGCGGTGTGCCGGGGGTGGCGCCGGCGATGGTCCTGGTGCTCGGCGGCGGGGTGGTCGGCACCGAGGCGGCGCGGATTGCCAGCGGTCTGGGGGCGACCGTCTACCTGTTGGACACCAGTTTGCCCCGATTGCGTCATCTGGCCGAAACCATGCCCAAAAACTGTATCCCCCTGATGAGTTCGCCGGCCACCATTCGTGAACTGGCGCGCAAGGCGGATGCGGTTATCGGGGCGGTGCTGCTTCCCGGCGCCAAGGCCCCCAAGCTGATCAGCCGCGAGCTGCTGAAAACCATGAAGCCGGGAGCGGTACTGGTGGATGTCGCCATCGATCAGGGCGGCTGTTTCGAGACCTCCCGGCCGACCACCCACGATCAGCCGGTGTTTACGGTCGATGGCCTGCTCCATTACTGCGTGGCCAATATGCCCGGCGCCGTGCCGTTGACCTCGACCCTGGCCCTGACTAACGCCACGCTGCCCTATGCCGTTCTTTTAGCCGATAAAGGCTGGCAACGGGCGGCGCTGGACGATCCCGGCATCGGCCTGGGGGTCAACATGGTTGCAGGTCAGGTCACCTGTCAGGCCGTGGCCGTGGCTTTTGGGTTGGCGTATACCCCTCTGGGCGCGGTGCTGGCGGCCGGCTCCGAGACCTGAACGCGGCACCCCCCGTTTCCGGTGGGCGCGCTCAAACGGCGTGCCTCTCGAAACCGCTAAAAGATGTGGTTGCCCATGCAGGTGCCGGTTTCCAGGGCGGCCCGGATCCAGGGATGATCCAGGGGCACGGTCTTGCGCTTGCCGACCACCTCGCTTAAATCCACCAGTTCAGTGGATTCGCCTTTCACCGCCACCATGCAGCCGAACCGTTTTTCGTCGATGGCCGCCACGCAGGCGGTGCCGAGCCGGGTGGCGAGAATCCGGTCGGCTGCCGAAGGGGTGCCGCCGCGCTGCAGGTGCCCCAGGATGGTCACCCGGCTTTCCAGGCCGGTGAGCGCTTCCAGTTGCCCGGAAAGCCGCAGGGTATTGGTGGTGTGGTTGACCCGGAAGGCGTCGAGGGCGGCGGTAATTTTCTTCTGTTTTTTCTCTTCTTCGGTCCCCTGTTTTTTCTTCTGCAATTGAGCCAGTTCCTTGGCATCCTCCTGGGACAGCGCGCCTTCTGAAACCGCGACGATACTGAAATTTTTACCCCGGTGCCGCCGCCGGCGGATGGCCTCGGCCACCTGCTGGACATCGTAGGGAATTTCCGGGATGAGAATGACATCGGCGCCGCCGGCCATGCCCGCGCCCAGGCCGAGCCAGCCGGTGTTGTGGCCCATGATTTCGACCACGATGATGCGGTGGTGACTGTGGGCGGTGGAGTGGAGACGGTCGATGGCTTCGGTGGCGATCGACAGGGCGGTGTCGAATCCGAAGGTGATGTCGGTCATGGCGACATCGTTGTCGATGGTCTTGGGCAGGGTGAGGACGTTCATCCCCGCCTGCGCCAGCCGGTAGGCGTTTTTCTGGGTGCCGCCGCCGCCGATGCAGACCAGCGCTTCCAGGTTATGGCGGTGGTAATTGTCGAGGATCACCTCGGTCATGTCCTGGACCTTGGAACCAACCGGCATTTTATGCGGTTTATCACGGCTGGTGCCGAGGATGGTGCCGCCCAGGGTGAGGATGCCGGAAAGAATCTCGCCCTCCAGCAGGACCGTGCGGTTTTCCATCAGGCCGCGGAAGCCGTCGCGGAAACCGATCACCCGCATGTTGTAGGCATTGAGCGCGCTCTTGCCGATGGCCCGGATGGCTGCGTTGAGTCCGGGGCTGTCACCGCCCGCGGTCAGAATGCCGATACATTTTCCCATGGCTTCTCCTGTGAAATTGCTCGGGTTGCGGCAACCTTGGCGTAATGACGGGGCAACGGCAACACGATGGGGACGGGGGGGCTGACCGGTCGTTCCTGTCGGTGAGGATCTTTGGGACGATCTCTGGCAGTTCATCCGATAGTTGCTATTGTAACCATATTGCACCGGCCGGTGCAATAATCCTAATCCTATCCTAATAAACATCGAACCTGCCTTTAATAATCAGACGGTACCTTTTGCTCTAGGTGTTGAAGCACAGGTGGGATGACCTCACCGTTCAGCCATGGAGCCATTATGCCGCCCCTGTTCCTTATACTCGTCGTTTTGCTCCTTTCCGCGCTGGCCTTCTGGCAGGGACGGAGAAAAGCCTTTGCGCTAGCGGTACAGCCTTCGCCGGTAAAAATGCATAGCCGGCCGGGTTATTACGGGATGCTGGCCGCGCTGTGGTGCGCGATTCCTTCCCTGCTGATCGTGGTGGTCTGGCAGTGGGCCGCCGAGCCTCTGCTCACCGATTGGGCCATTAAAGGCGTGACCACCGCCAAGGGGGCGCTGACTCCGGACCAGCTTAATCTCCTGGTCAACGATCTGCGCAATCTGGTTGCGGGCAATATCTTGGGCCGCCAGGTCGATCCGCTGCTGCAGGCCGCCGCCGACCAGTATGCCGGGATGCTCCGGATCAGTCACCTGGCCCTGGCCGTGGTGACCCTGGCCACGGCCGTGATTGCCGCCTATCTCGTCCATGCCAGGATCCGGCCTGACCTGCGGGCCCGCAACCAGGTTGAGATCGCCATTGAAATCCTCCTGAACCTCTGCTCCACCTTCGCGGTGTTCATCACCATCGGGATCGTCCTCTCGGTGCTGTTCGAGTCGATCCGTTTTTTTCAGCAGGTGCCGTTTTTTGATTTTCTCTTCGGTCTCAAGTGGAGCCCGCAGATGGCGATGCGCGTCGATCAGGTCGGGAGCTCGGGCAGTTTCGGCGCGGTCCCGGTGCTGGCCGGCACCTTTCTTATCTCCGGCATCGCCATGGCCATTGCCGTGCCCTTCGGGCTGATGTCGGCCATCTACCTCTCCGAATATGCGGGACCGAAATTCCGCGCCATCGTCAAGCCGCTGCTGGAGATCCTGGCCGGGGTGCCCACCGTGGTGTACGGCTTTTTCGCCGCCCTGGTGGTGGCACCGTTCATCCGCAACCTCGGCAGCGCGGTCGGTTTGTCGGTCTCCTCGGAGAGCGCCCTAGCCGCCGGTGTGGTCATGGGCATCATGATCATCCCGTTCGTCAGTTCGCTTTCCGATGACGTCATCAACGCTGTGCCCCAGTCGATGCGCGACGGCTCCTACGGTTTGGGGGCCACCAAGAGCGAGACCATCAAGTTGGTCATCCTGCCGGCCGCCCTGCCCGGGATCGTCGGCTCGATCCTGCTGGCGGTCTCGCGGGCCATCGGCGAGACCATGATCGTGGTCATGGCCGCGGGCCTGGCCGCCAACCTCACCCTCAATCCGCTGCAGGCGGTGACCACGGTGACCGTGCAGATCGTCACCCTGCTGGTCGGCGACCAGGAATTCGACAGTCCCAAGACGCTGGCCGCCTTTGCGCTGGGCATGCTGCTTTTTGTCGTCACCCTGGCGCTCAATGTGATCGCGCTCTATGTGGTCCGGAAATACCGGGAAGAATATGAATAAGCGACCCGACGGCCTTTGCCGGACAGGCAGTCATCTTAACCCTTCGAGCAGGAGCCAGCCATGAACGATCCACAACTTTCCACCATGGACCGGGTGCAGGTCGGTCTGGCCAGGCGGTATCGCCGGGAACGGCGGTTCCGCTGGTTCGGCCTGGCGGCTATTTGCGCCAGTCTGCTGTTTCTGGCCCTCCTGCTCGGTTCCATCACCGCCAAGGGCTACACCGCTTT
>CAIMMA010000713.1 GCA_903842475.1 uncultured bacterium | reverse complement strand
GTTTGGTGTAGGCGGTTAAGGAGACAATGCTTCCCCGACCCTTCATTGATCGTATTTGGGTGGTTGAGATTCTGTCCTGCGAGGTGTGGGTGCTCATGGTTGTTCCTCCTGGATGTTGTTGATCACAATCTTGTTTGCAAATGCAAGCTCTGAGGAAAAGGTGGTCGGTGCAAGCAGCGTTTTCAGTCTCGGTTTGATGTTTTCAGGGTGGTCGGAGCGTACCCGCTCTGGTAAAGAAAGGACAGCGGCAGAAGTTTATAAAAATAACCATAACAGAAGGGGCTGCCATGCCTACGCAGAAGAAGGCCGGAACCTCGGGCTTTCTTTACCAACAGCTCGCCCATGAGCTGGAGGAGAAGATCAGCTGCGGGCAGTATAGGGTCGGGGAGCGTTTGCCCTCGTTGCGCAATCTCCACAATCGCACCGGTCTCAGCATCACCACCATCGCCCAGGCCTATGTGGAGTTGGAGGCCCGCGGCCTGGTCGAGCCCAGGGAAAAGTCGGGCTATTTTGTCCGTCCTCTGGTCAAGGATGTGCTGCCCATGCCGCAAATAGGCGAACATCCTGCCTCGCGGCCGCGCAAGGTGCGGGTCAATTCGTTAGCCGAATCGATTCTGTCGACCATTCGCGACCCCAAAATGCGGCCTTTCGGTGCAGCCCTGCCGGCCGACCAATTGTTACCGGTGCGACAGCTGGCCCGGTCCGCACGGACCGTCTTGGGGAAATATTTTACCGGCGGAGGATTGCATTACGATTCCGCCCAAGGGGTGCCCGCCCTTAAACGGCAGATTGCCGCGCGCTCCATCGGTTTTTGCGGGGGCATCGATGCGGAGGACATGGTCGTCACCAACGGCTGCATGGATGCTATTCAGCTCTGTCTCCGAGCCGTGACCCAGCCGGGCGATATCGTCGTTACCGAATCGCCGACCTTCATCTGTTATCTCCAATTGATCGAGCAACTGGGACTGTTTGCCCTGGAAATTCCCACCAGCCCCAGCACGGGGATTGATCTGGAGTCGCTGGAAGAGGCGCTGTTCACCTGGGTGTGGCGTCGCAACCGGGTGGCGGCCTGTCTGCTCAATCCCTCCTTTCACAATCCCCTCGGGTTTGACATGCCGATCGACCGCAGGAAGGATCTGGTTTTGATGCTCGCCGCCTATGGCGTTCCGCTGATTGAGGATGATGTCTTTGGCGAGCTGTCGTTTGGCGCTTCCCGGCCGGTCCCGCTCAAGAGCTTTGACACCCAGGGGCTGGTGCTCTACTGCTCGTCCTTTTCCAAAACCCTGGCCCCGGATTTTCGGGTGGGATGGGTGCTGCCCGGCCGTTTCCGGGAGCAGATCCTGCGGCTGAAATTCAACTCGTCGATTGCACAGGCAAAACTGCCCCAACTGATCCTCGCCGATTTCCTCGAAAACGGGCACTATGATCGCCATCTCAGGAAATTACGGATGGCGATCAAAAATCAGATGGCGAGCACGGCCCAGGCCATTGCCCGATATTTTCCCGAGGGCACCAAGCTGACTGCCCCGGCGGGCGGCTGCATGTTGTGGGTTGAACTGGCTCCGCAGGTCGACGGCGTGGAGTTGTTTCACCAGGCCAAGGATGAGAAAATAAATATTTTCCCGGGGACGATATCCAGCAGCACCGGCAGGTTTAATAACTGCATCCGTATCAGTTGCGGCGCCCCATGGAGCGAGGAGATGGAAGACGGCATGCGACGGCTCGGAGCCCTGATCAACAGGTTACAGTCACAGTCCGCTTGAGGTGAAAACCGAGGGGGTCCCAAGGGGACGAGGGGGGGCTCGTTTTGGGGGAACGTGATATTAAATTTCCCTTGGGTACACCATTGTTCGGTATCATGTCCCCCGAACTGCGCCAGTCGTCGTCGCTTAAAATATCGAGGCAGCCTTTCCTGTCGGCTTATGCAGCAAGCTTAAACCACTCGCCCTCTAGGAGCGAAGGCCCTATATGTGGCCAACAACC
>CAIMMA010000712.1 GCA_903842475.1 uncultured bacterium | reverse complement strand
GTTCACCGGCGGTATCGGCCAGATCGATGACCGCCACACCGAGAAAAAAACCGCACTAAAGGGCATGCTGATCGTCCAGGTCGGCGGTCCGGCCTACCGGGTCGGTTTCGGCGGCGGCGCGGCCTCGAGCATGATGCAGGGCGAGAATGTGTCCAAACTCGATTTCGATGCGGTCCAGCGCGGCGATGCCGAGATGGAGCAGAAGATGAATCGGGTGATCCGGGCCTGCAACGAGATGGGCGACCTGAGCCTGATCGATGTCATCCACGACCAGGGGGCCGGCGGGCCGGCCAACGTGCTCAAGGAGCTGGTCGAGCATGCCGGCGGCCGGGTCGAGATCCGTAACATCCGGGTGGGCGACCCCACCATGTCGGTGCTCGAAATCTATGTGGCCGAATACCAGGAGCGCAACGGCTTCCTCATCAGCCCGGAAAATATCGACCGCTTCCAGGCGATCTGCGACCGGGAGAAGGTCGGCTGCGAAGTGCTGGGCGAGGTCACCGGCGACCTCCGCTTCATTGTCCATGACAGCCAGGACAACTCCTTCCCGGTGGACATCGAGATCCCCCAGCTGCTCGGCGATATTCCGCAGAAAACCTTCACCGACCAACGGTCGGTCCCGCCCCTGTCCGCCTTTGTCCCCCCTGTCGACCTGGGCGTCCGCGACGGACTGTACCGGGTGCTGCGCCTCGTCTCGGTGGGCTCGAAACGGTTCCTCACCAACAAGGTCGACCGAGCGGTGACCGGCCTGATCGCCCAGCAGCAGTGCTGCGGCCCGCTGCAGTTGACCGTGGCCGATGTGGCCATTGTCGCCCAGTCCCATTTCGGGGTGACCGGGATTGCCACGGCCATCGGCGAACAGCCGATCAAGATGCTTGTGAACCCGGCGGCCGGGGCGCGGATGGCGGTGGGTGAGGCCCTGACCAACCTGGTCTGGGCCCGGATCGACGATCTCGATCAGGTCAAGTGCTCGGCCAACTGGATGTGGGCGCCGAAGCTGGCGGGCGAAGGGGCGGCGATGCGGGATGCGGCCGAGGCCATGGCGCAGGCGATGATCGCCCTGGGCATGGCGGTGGACGGCGGCAAGGACAGCCTGTCCATGGCCACCATGGTGGCCGACGAGGTGGTCAAATCGCCGCGCCAGCTGGTGATTTCGGCCTATGCGGCCATGACCGACATCGGCAGGAAGGTCACCCCGGACCTCAAGGAGCCGGGCTCGGTGCTGGTCTTGCTCGACCTGGCCGGCGGACAATGTCGCCTGGGGGGCAGCGGCCTGGCCCAAACCTTCGAACAGATCGGCAACGAGGTCCCGGACATGGTCGACCCGGCCCTGGTGCGCCGAGCTTTCCTCGTCGTCCAGGAACTGCTCGACCTCGACCTGATCCTGGCCGGCCATGACCGCAGCGACGGCGGCCTGATCACCACGGTGCTGGAGATGGCCTTCAGCGGCAACTGCGGCCTCAGCCTGGCCCTCAACGGCTCGGCCTCTCCCCTGGCGGCCCTCTTTGCCGAGGAACTGGGCCTGGTGATGGAATGCCGCTGGGAGAATCTGGCCGAGGTCAAGAAGCGGCTCACCGCCGCCGGCCTGCCCTGCGCGGTGCTGGGCACCAGTTCGGAAGAAAAAACCATCGCCATCCGTTACAACGGCGAGGTCGTCCTGGAAGAATCCATGGTCGTCCTCCGCCAGTGGTGGGAGGAAACCAGCTACCAACTCGAGCGGCTCCAGGTCATCCCGACCTGCGCCGAGGCCGAGCGGAACAACAACTTCGATCGTCAGGGACCGCGCTATCACCTCAACTTCAAACCGCAGTTCCCCAAGGCCGACCTGCTCCAGCGGCCGGACAAACCCAAGGTAGTGATTCTCCGCGACGAGGGCTCCAACTCGGACCGGGAAATGACCGCCGCCTTTTTCAGCGCCGGCTTCGAGCCCTGGGATGTGACCATGACCGACCTGTTGAGCGGCCGGGTCGATCTGGCCGATTTCCGCGGCCTGGCGGCGGTGGGCGGTTTTTCCTACGCCGATGTCCCGGAAAGCGCCAAGGGCTGGGCCGCCACCATCCTCTTCAACGATACCCTCAAAGCCCGATTTCAGGCCTTTTACGACCGGCCGGACACCTTCACCCTGGGGATCTGCAACGGCTGTCAGCTGTTCGGCCTGCTGGGCTGGGTGCCCTGGCAGGGGATCCCGGCGGAGCAGCAGCCGCGCTTTATCCACAATCTGAGCGGCCGCTTCGAATCCCGCTGGACCACGGTCCGGGTCCTGCCGAGCCGGTCGATCATGCTCCAGGGCATGGACGACCTGGTCTTCGGCATCCATGTCGATCATGGCGAAGGCTACCTCCACTTCCCCGAGGCGGCCATCCGGGAACAGGTGCTGAGCGAACAGATGGCCACGGTGGTCTATGTCGACGACGAGGGCCAGGCCACCGAGGCCTACCCCTTCAACCCCAACGGCAGCCCCGGCGGCCTGGCCGGACTCTGTTCCCCGGACGGCCGCCATCTGGCCATGATGCCCCATCCGGAACGAACCTTCCTCACCTGGCAGGCCCACTGGCTGCCACCGGAGATGAAGCATCTGCCGGTCAGCCCCTGGCTCAAGATGTTCCAGAACGCCTACGACTGGTGCCAGCGATAACCACAGAAAATCCCCTGCCGGAATAACCTCCGGCAGGGGATTATTGTTTACTCTGATCTCCAGGAGATCGTCCATGCCCCCAGCAGCACCCCCGACTCCGCCCACCGCCCTCTTCTTCCACGGCCTCGATTCCTCGTCCCGCGGTACCAAAGGGCAGTGGTTCCGTCAACATTGCCCCGCCGTACGGATGCACGACTACCACGGCGAACTGAACCAACGGCTGGACCAACTGGAGAAAGAAGTTGCCGATCTTGCCAACCTCATCCTCATCGGCTCGAGCTTCGGCGGCCTAATGGCCACCTGCTTTGCCCTCCGCCACCCGGAACGGTGCCACCGCCTGGTCCTGCTGGCCCCGGCCCTCAACTTCGCCGATTACCGCCCCCCGACCGTGCCGATAGCGGTGCCGACCCTG
>CAIMMA010000711.1 GCA_903842475.1 uncultured bacterium | reverse complement strand
GAAAGGAGTGCTATGCAAACTGACAAAATGAACCGCCGCGCCTTTATCCGCGGCACCTCGACCGCCGCGTTCGCCACGGTCGCGGTGCCCCTGCCGTGCAATGCGGTCCTTTTTGGCGGTGCCAAGGCTGATGCTGAGAATAATTCCTTCAGGATCATGATCTCCAGCTCCGCGTCCGTGCAGGAACGATTCGCGGCCCGAGAGATACGCCGCTATGCCTACCTGCGGACGGGAATCCTGTGCGACATAAGACCCGCCGACCAGATTCCTTCAGGGGAGCGCGGGATTGTCATCGGGGTGGCAGGCAGTGAATGGCTGAAATCCATTTCGGCGTCGCTGCCCGGGCGACTGGGCGGGCAGGAGTATGCGCTAAAATCCTTGGGTTTGGGGAATAAGGAGCGGCTGCTGATTGTCGGTGGCTCTCCTGTAGCCTGCCTATATGGGGCGTATGAGTTCCTGGAGAGCCTGGGCATCCGCTTTTACCTGCATGGCGATACCATTCCGGATGGTCTGATGGAGCTCAGGTTAAGGGGATTCGATAAGGTTCGCCGGCCCCTTTTCGAGATCCGGGGTATCCAACCTTTCCATGACTTCGCCGTCGGGCCCGACTGGTGGGATGAGGATGACTACAAGCTGCATATTGCCCAACTGGCCAAAATGCGGATGAACTTCATCGGTCTGCATACGTACCCGGACGGCAAACCCTCCGCCGAACCGACTGTCTGGATCGGGCTGCCCCAGGATGTGGCGGCGGATGGGAAGGTGAAAGCCAGCTACCCGTCTGCCTACCAGAATACCTTGGGCGGGGGATGGGGCCACGCCCGCAAGCCCACCAGCCAATTTTGTCTTGGTGCGTCGCAACTATTCGAGCGAGACGACTTCGGCTCGGAAGTGATGAACGGCCTGTGCCCGCGGCCGCAGACGGAGGAACAATGCAACGAACTTTTCAACCGCACAGGCCGAATGTTCGCAGGGGCCTTCAGCCTGGCCCGACTGGTGGGGGTGAAGACTGCCGTCGGGACCGAGGCTCCCATGACCGTGCCTCAGGCTCTGAAGGATCGCCTTTCAAAACAGCATTCGAAAGCCAATAAAGATTTGCCGGATTGTGTCTTGGTCGGGGCTGCCAGCTCAACGGCGGAACATAAGGTCAACATCCCCGGGACTGACGAACCGACCGTTTATCAATCGGTGCGCTACGCCCTGGAGAAATACGTGTTTCACCTGCCTAACGGCAGCTATAGCGTTGAATTGCGCTTCGTCGAGCACTGGAAGAATGCCGCGGATCTCAGGGTGTTTACCGTGTCCCTGCAATCACGGGTGGTGCTCGAACATTTCGATATTTTCAAACAGGCAGGCAAGGGCTTGCCCCTGAAACTGCAATACAAGGATGTGTCCGTGGCGGATGGCAGATTGGTGATCGGGTTTACACCGGAGATTGAGCATCCCGCGATCGCCGGGATTGTCATCCAGGGCAAAGACTATATCAAAAAGATCAACTGCGGCGGCCCGGCCTTCAGCGACTGGCAAGCCGACTCGCCCCAGATCAAGAGCGATACGACTTTCAAACCCAGTGATGAGGAGGTTCTCCAGATTTATGAAGGCATCTTTCGCCGGGTCATGAAGACTCACCCCTTGGATTATTTCTGGCTTTGGACCGCGGAGACCGAGGCCCTGAACTATCCAGCCCTGCTCAAAGAATTGCAGATCGCTCGCCAGGCCCTGCGCAACCTTGGGGACCCCTTCCAGCTGGCGGTTTCCGGCTGGGGGAACGTTGGGGATCAATTCCATCAGCTCGACCGCGACCTGCCACGGGACATCGTTTTCAGCAGTCTCGGGCCCGACGGCGGCCGCGACCCGGTCGATCCCGCCTACAAGGACCTGAACCGGCCGAAGTGGGCGATACCCTGGTTTGAGAATGATGGGGAGTTTTTGGGAGCGGTGCTCAAGGTGGGGTGGATGCGGGCGGACGCCAAGCTGGCCCGCGATTACAACTGCACCGGATTGATCGGCCTGCAATGGCGAACCCAGCCGATCACCCTGCAGGCGGCGGCCCTGGCGCAAGCGGGTTGGAGTCAGCAGAATTGGCGGGACTTCCGCAGCCCCGCGCCCATCCCCCTGGTTGAAGGCGAGGGGGCCGTTGGGGGGAGTAATACCGGCTATTTGCGTTATACGCGTTTCCACGAGCCCGAGCAGAAGCAGCCCCAGCTGCTCATTTCTACTATTTACGGGGGCAAGGGCGAAGAATCGATTTACCGTTATGGTCGCCTGGGGATGAGCGCATACCGTTTCAGGGTGCCCAATGGAAGCTACACGGTCACCTTGAAGTTTTGTGACTGGGGGGCGGCAAAACCGGGTCAACGGCTTTTTGATATCAAGATTCAGGGACAAATGGTGGAATCGAAGTTGGACGTGCCTGGCCGTGCGGGGGGGTTGGCCCATGTCTTGGTGACAGAGTATTCGGATGTCCAAGTTGCCGATGGTCAGATGGTGATAGACTTTAT
>CAIMMA010000710.1 GCA_903842475.1 uncultured bacterium | reverse complement strand
GGCAGAAAAAAACGTCGCATCGGTCCTATGTAGCATAAAAAGCGAATGCATACCATTCCCCAGTTGCGCTGCGGGGAAAATTCGGTTCAGGCGGGCAGGGTTGCACCCGCGGCAGCGGTTGGTTCGGTTCGTCGATAGGTACAAACCGTCACCGATGGGACAGTGGTCAACACACACCGTTCGATCAGGACAAACGGCAGATCGGAAAAGTCGGGAAACCAGGTGTCCCCCTGGCATTCCCGGTCGATCACGGTCAGGATCAGGGTTTGGGCCAAGGGCAGAGCCAGGCGATACAATTGTTCGCCACCGATCACAAAGACCTTTTCAGCCTCCTGACATTGGCGGATCGCCTGGTCAAGCGAGGAGGCCACCATGCATTCCGGGTGCGGCCGAAAGCTCGGATTAGCGCTCACCACGATATTGCGTCGGCCCGGAAGATGTCCCCCGATGGAATCATAGGTCTTGCGCCCCATGATCAAGGTATGCCCCATGGTGGTGGCCTGAAAATGGGCCATGTCTGCGGGAACATGCCAGGGAATGGTGTTGTTGCAGCCGATGACCCGGTTGCCGGCCATGGCGGCGATAATGATCAATTCCAAAGTTATTTTTTACAGGTAGATTTTTGCGGTGCGCCGAAAGCAGCGTATGGGAAGCATCCCGTAGCGAAAGAGGCTTGCCCGATCATTGCGGATCATAGTACGTTTTTTCGAATGGTCCGGCAAGCAAAGTGGACCAGGACCTGCACACCAATGACCATGGGCAGGCCAGACAACTGGGACAAGCCCTTGGCTGCATGATGGCCGCGGAGGGACATCAGGTGGACCTGGTGCTCAGGCTGCGCTTCATCACGGCACTGGAAACCGGGGAGCTCGCGGTCTCCGGGATCTTCGGCGAGTATCGGGTGGCCGGGGATCAGTTGGGTTTTCTGGAGGACATCCGGGGACACCATGGGGGACTAAGAGTATATCCCGCTCACCACCAAACCCTATGGAACCGCAGCGGCAAGTGCAGCGCTGGCCACGCTGGGGTCGTGCCGTTGTCCGGTCGTGTCCATCCAGAACGGGTGCGGGGACCTCGAACAGTTGGAACAGCACCTGGGCGGGAAACGGCGCATGGCCGCCCGGGTGATCACCGGATTCACGATCGAACGGCCATGGTCGGGTATGTTGCGGCAGAAGGCCGGAGACGTCAGGCTGCCAGCCCGGCTTTATCCATGCTCCGGATCCAACTTAAAAATACCGGCCTTGATTTCGTGATCGATCTCCACCAAAGCGCGCTTCATCTGTTTCAAGGCCTGGCGGATGCGGTTCTCGTTCTCCACCAGGGCCAGCCGGAGATATCCTTCCCCTTCTTCGCCGAAACCGGCGCCGGGGGCCAAGGCGACGTTGGCCCGGTTCATCATTTCGATGGAAAAACGGACCGAGCCCATCTGTAGATAAGGCTCGGGAATTTGCACCCAAAGGAACATGCCGGCCTTGGGTTTCTCCACCGTCCAGCCCATGCGAACCAATCCCTCGCAAAGTACATCCCGCCGCTTCTGGTAAATCCCCACCTGCTCGACAATGGTATCGTCGCAGTCGCGCATGGCGACAATCCCTGCCACCTGGATGGCCGAAAAGATACCGTAATCGTAATACCCTTTGATCTTGGCCAGGCCGCCGACCATTTCCTTGTTGCCGACGCAGTAGCCCAGCCGCCAGCCGGCCATGTTGTAGGACTTGGAAAACGAACCGAATTCAACCCCGACATCGAGCGCCCCCGGAATCTCCAGCAGGGAAGGGGCCACCAGGCCATCGTAGGTGATCTGGCCGTAGGCGAAATCGTTGATCACCATGAAATTAAACCGCTTGGCCAACTTGACCATCTCCACGAAAAATTCCCGTGAGGCCAGGATGCCGGTGGGGTTGTGGGGATAGTTGAGCATTACCAGTTTGGGGGCCGGATAGAGCGATTTGCACATCTCGCTCACCTGGCGCAGGAAAGCCTCCTCTGAGCCCAACGGGAAGCGCAGGACACTGGCCCCGGCAATCACCGCCGCATACACATGAATGGGGAAAAATGGCGAAGGCACCAGCACCGTATCGCCCGGGCCGAGCAGGGCCAGGCAGAGATGGGAAATGCCCTCCTTGGAGCCGATGGTGCAGATGACGTCATCCTCACCGGTGAGTTCAACCCCGTATTTGCGCTGATAGTAAAGGGCGATCTCCCGTTTGAGGTTTTTCATGCCGCCGGCGGCCGGGTAGCGGTGGGTTTTAGGATCGACCGCCACCTCGCAGAGTTTTTCGGTGACCTTGCCCGGCGTCGGGTCCATGGGATTGCCCATGCCCAGATCGATGACATCGATCCCTTGCCACCGTTTCTCCATTTTAATTTTGTTGATCATGCCGAAGAGATACGGCGGTAGTTGCTGCATGCGTTCGGCAAAGCGGATGGTAACCTCGTTGTTCATGACACGCTCCTTGGGTAGTGATGAAAAAGCGGGGCCAGTGACCGGTGTTCAGGAAAATCTCGTGCGGTATCAGACAAAAAAAGCCTGAACCGTCGGGTCCAGGCCAAAAAAAAGGCCATGGACCGGGGCATCAGTCCATGGCGAGCAGTTTCGGTGGGGTAAAAAGTTAGTAAGCAACCGGTCGCCAATGAACTGGATTCATCGCCGCCGCTGCCGCGACATAGTGTTTCATAGAGTATCGGGGGTTTTGTTGCATCCCAGTTGCCTTTCAAGAAGCTTTACTACCTCTTTTTTATCGTAACCGAGCCGTGCTGTCAACCCCGCATTGCCAAAATCCCAACCGCAAATCAGCCGATGCCGGCCAGCATCGCCTCCATGGCCCTGATTCCGTGGCGGGCGTCAGCCCGCTCTGCAACCGCGAGCACATCCTCAAGCTTGGCCAATTGTTTGACCACCTGATCGAGTTTCTCAATTTCATGCACCTTGAGCCAGATGCAGCTGGTTGTTCCCTGATCGATGGCGGTGCAGAAAATGCCGTCAAGATTGAAATTGCGCCGGGTGAACAAGCCGCAGATCTGCAGCATGACCCCGGGATGGTTATTGACCGTCAAGCGAAGGATGGCGGGTTCCATGGCGGTGATCTCCGGATCGGTTTGGATGTCAGTTTTTAGCATGGTCGCCTCCAATCATGGTGATATTAGCGGCGCCGGGCGGCACCATGGGGAAGACCTCTTCCTCAATATCAATGGGCACGTTGATCAAACAGGGGCCTGGTTCCCGCATGGCCTCCTGGAGGAGGGCGTCCGGGTTGGAGGCTCCGGCCAGATCAAAGGCCAGCATGCCGAATCCGCGGGCTATGGCGGCAAAATCCACTGCGATCCCGTAGGAAGAAGCGAAATAATGCTGCTCATAAAACAACCGCTGCTGCTGCCGAACCAGGCCCAGGCTCCGGTTGTTGAGCACCACAATCTTCACCGCCGCCCGCTGCTCAACAGCGGTGGCCAATTCCTGGATGTTCATCTGCAGGCTGCCGTCGCCGCTGAAACAGACCACCGCCCGCTCGGGAAAGGCCAGCGCCGCCCCGATGGCCGCCGGCAGGCCGAATCCCATGGTGCCCAGCCCCCCTGAGGTGAGCAGTTGCCGGGGGGAGGTGAAGGGATACGCCTGGGCCACCCACATCTGATGCTTGCCGACATCGGTACTGACCAGGGCCTCGGGACCGGCCAATTCCGCCACCCGCCGGATGAGATGGAAAGGACGCCCGGGAGCGAAATCTTCCCCATGAAATCGGGGAAAGTCCTGCTGCAACTGACGGATGCGGCCATGCCACTCTTGCCGGTTCCGGCGCCGAACCCGAAGCAGGAGCTCGGCCAAGGTGTGGCGGGCATCCCCGGTGATACCGGCGTCGGCCGTCCGCAGTTTATCGATTTCACTGGCATCAATATCTACATGAATGACCTTGGCTTTCGGGCAGAAAGCACTGATCCGGCCGGTGGCGCGGTCATCGAAGCGAACCCCGGCGGCAATCAGCAAGTCGCATTCCTCCATGGCCAGATTGGTGGCCCGGGCGGCGTGCATGCCGAGCATGCCAAGAGACAGCGGATGGTTAGTGGGCAGAATCCCCAGTCCCATCAAGGTCATGACCGTGGGGATGCCACCTTGCTCCGCCAGTTTTCTGGCCTCGCTGGAGGCACAAGCATGGATGACCCCGCCACCGAGGTACAGGATGGGCCGCGCCGCCTGATTGATCATTGCCGCCGCAGTCTCGAAGGGTGCCGGATCATCGGTTTGATACGTATCGACCGGGTAAGGTTCCGGCCAATGCTCGAATTCCACCACTTCGGTCTGCACATCCTTGGGCACGTCGATCAACACCGGGCCGGGGCGGCCGCTTCCTGCCAAACGGAAGGCTTTGGGAACAATGGTCAGCAGATCGGCGGCGGAACGCACCAAGTAGTTGTGCTTGGTGATCGGCATGGACATGCCGTAGGTATCGACTTCCTGAAAGGCGTCGGTACCGATCAGGGCCCGCGGTACCTGGCCGGTGATGCAGACCAGGGGCACCGAGTCGAGATAGGCGTCGGCCAGGGCAGTAAGGATATTGGTGGCGCCCGGTCCTGAAGTGGCAAAACAGACCGCTGGCGTCCCAAGCGATCGGGCCATCCCCTGGGCGATGAAGCCCGCCCCCTGCTCGTGCCGGGCTAAAACGTGCCGGATGGTAGTGCTGGCGGCCAGGGCGTCATACAGGGGGAGGTTGGCCCCGCCCGGAATACCGGCAACGATCCGGATTCCCTGACGTTCCAATTGCGAGATAATGATCTGGGCACCGTTGAGTCGCCGCATGGTTGTTCCTCCTGGGTTGTAACAATGGTGAGCAAAAAAAAACCCCCGCCGGCTGGCGCCGGCAGGGGTGATGATTTCGCTGTAAAATCTTTCCCGCTAAGGCGCCTCGAATCCTGTACGCACCACGACCACCACACTCACGATCAGGAGTGCCAGAGGGGCGAACATGTTGGCGATGCAGGAAAGGGTCATATTGGGCCTACAGGGTTGTGTACAAGAGACGCGTATAAGGGCATCATTTCTTTTTTGATAGCAAATATGCCAGCACCCGTCAAGAGCAATGTACCCTTACGGGACTAGGCACTGCGGCTGGCGGGTCAAATCGGGACGATCCAAGCGCGAAAGGCCGAGGGTTCTGGCGATCTCAAAGGCTTGGCGATATTCGCAACCGATGCGGGGACACCCCAGCTCTTTGAATTGATCGGCACTACAGCAGGGATGGTACTGACCAATATGATGACATAGGTGGCGGTTTCGCCAATAAGGCGATCAACCCGGCATCGCCGGGGACAGAGTATCTTGCCGTGTTTCGTTTGTCGAGCCTTCCCGAAGGGATCGGCAAAAAAACCTCGCGGGAACAGTGGTCGTGCGTTAACGTAATTCCAATATACCTTTTTTTGGCCAACCCCCATGAGCCGCGGTAACCCCATGAATCCAGATCAACCCATCCCGCTGCAACCCCAACAGGGTCTGCAGCGCATGGATGCCCTGAACGCCCAGCCTTCTGCCCCTTGTTGAGGACCTAAACCGGAACCCCGGTCCGGGGTTAATGAACGTCCAGGATACAGCCTCTGTCCTTTTGTTCAGGGATTCATCACCACCCCGATCGGACCGGTGCCGCAGGTGGCCACCACGGCCAGTCTCCTCGATATCCTGGGAACCATCGGCACACGAATCGGTATCATCCGTCGTAATTATCGGGTCGCCCCCGGCCTCTATGCGGTGGGGGCTCCCGGTCCGCAATCTCCCGTCCTGGTGACGGCCAATTATAAACTCTCCTTTGATACCCTGCGTTTTCAGCTTGGCCCCGTTGAGGCCTGGCTGCTGGTGCTTGACACCAGAGGGATTAATGTCTGGTGCGCCGCTGGCAAAGGCACCTTCTCCACTGCGGAGGTCATCCGGACGGTGGAACGGACCCAATTGGCGCAGGTGGTCAGCCACCGCCAGCTGGTGCTGCCGCAGTTGGCGGCCACCGGGGTGAAGAGTCGTGAAGTCAAACTCGGGTGCGGTTTCCAGGCACTGTTCGGACCGGTCCGGGCCGAAGATCTACCGGAGTATCTCCACCGAGGAAATCAAGGGGACGAGGCCATGCGCGAGGTCACCTTCACCCTTGCGGAGCGGGCGGTACTGATCCCGGTAGAGCTCTTGCTAGTGGCCAAACCGTTGCTGGGGATGCTGATCCTGGTGTTCCTGCTCTCCGGCATCGGACCTTGGCTATTTTCAATAACCGCTGCTCTGGACCGCGGTTCGGTACTGCTGGCAGCCACCCTGATGGGCATTGTCGGAGGAGCTGTGCTGACCCCCTTGTTGCTGCCCTGGGTGCCTTGCCGCCAATTCTGGCTCAAGGGCATTTTTTCTGGGTTAGCGACTGCGATCGTTGCCTGGCAACTGCTGGGCCATGGGTTCAATCCGCTTGAACGGTTGGCGCTGGCGCTTTGGACAGTGACGGTCAGCAGCTATCTGGCCATGAACTTTACCGGCTCCACCCCGTTCACTTCCCCAAGCGGTGTCGAATACGAGATGCGGCGAGGCATTCCTGTCCAGCTTGCCGCCAGCTGCCTAACCCTTGTCCTCTGGGTAAGCAGTCCATTTTTATGAACCGGAGCTCCTGTGCACGGATATCGCTATATTGAGGGAACCGCGACTCTCCAGGTCGACCGGCAACGCTGCGTCGGCTGCGGTTTATGCGTCGAGGTCTGCCCGCATCGTCTTTTTACGTTCACCGCCGAGGGGTTGGAGGTCAGAGATCGCGACCTCTGCATGGAATGCGGGGCCTGCGCGCACAATTGTCCTGTCCAGGCCATCACCGTTGCACCGGGGGTAGGCTGCGCCGCTGCCCTGCTCGCCGCCTGGGTCAATCGGTTACTGGGCCGCAAGGTCGTGGGTGATTGTTGCTGATGGTCTCAATATAACTAAAAATTCTAATACCCAGGCTGTTGATTTTCCCCCTTCATCCCAAGGCTCATTTCGGGTTTCAACCCATAAATCCAAACGCCATTTTTTTCAAAAAAAAAAGGTGGCTGCCGTTATCGGCAACCACCTTTAAAAACGATGATGAATCAGGTTATGCGACTTGCTCAAAAATCGTTTTTTTGGCACCGCAAACCGGGCATTTTTCAGGAGCTGAACCCAGCTCGATATAACCACAGACTGGGCAAAGATAAAATTCGCTCACATCGAGATCCACACCTTTTTTAACAGCCTCAAGCGCTTTGGCGTAAATTTTTGCATGGATAGCTTCCGCATCGACTGCGAACTTGAACATGGTTTTTGCTTTGTGTCCATCAGCAATAGCCAACTCGACCATCGGCGGATACATCTCCGTGAACTCGTAGGTTTCGCCATCGATGGCGGACTGAAGATTGTCGGCGGTGGACGCTATCATATCTAATGCCTTGAGGTGTCCCTCGGCGTGGATGCGTTCGGCTTCCGCAGTGGTCCGGAAGAGTTTGGCGATGTTGGCAAAGCCGTCTTTTTCGGCTTTTTTGGCAAAAGCCCGATATTTCTGATTCGCTTGACTTTCACCGGCAAATGCATCTTTGAGATTGTCTTTAGTTGTTGGCATGGATTCCTCCTTAATAGGTTGGATTGATTGTTTTCTTGCGTATCATTGAAGTTTGGTAACCTGGTAAAGTAAAAGCGGTTTCAAAAACTTTCCAGCAATCCTTGTTTCGATGCCAAACCGCATTTGTATGCAACCAGCACCGACGATTGGAAATCGCTGGCAAACGTTTATTACCCTAACCTAATTGATTAATACTGACAAGAATAAATAGGAATAAAAACCAACTAGCATTCAATATCAAAATATCTGGGGATTAGCCTAGTTTTTACGACTACCGAACACCAGTTTCCCCCCCATGTGCCCGGCCACCCCTACCGCCATCAACAAAAGCAGCGAAATTGCCAAATAAACCCACCGCCCGGAAGAAGGCACAGTAACGATATCAGGTTGCACCAACCGCCAGATGATCAGGGTGGACAGAGCGAGTACGGTCACGATCGCCGCTGCGATTTTTATTTTGAAAAGCGTGGTCAAGGTCCCTTGATAACGCTTCTGCCACATTTCATAGCCGGTGAAGATGACCAAAGGCATATTGAGCAAGACAAAAACGAGACTGTACAAAGCTGCGGTTTCAAAAAGAGGAAATCCAAAAAATACGGTGATAGCTAAAAAAATGATCGCCATGGGCACAATGCCATTGGGTGTATGCACCGTTATGGGATGAAGATGATAGGTGCTAATCAGTTCCGAGGCCTTGGTATAAAGGACGGTCGCCATGGTGGGTTTGGCGGCGGGTAGGGATGTTTCAGCCGTCTCCTGTTCCACGGTGGATTTGTCTCCGGTAATCTCAACAAACATACTTTTATCCGCAGAGCAAACCGGACATTCATCAGGGGGTTCATCACCTTCGTGAACATAACCACAAACCGTGCATTCCCATTTTCTCATTACTCGCCTCCATAAAAAAAAGTATGATATCGAGCTGAAATTACGTCGTAAAAATTACAATTAAAATATTTTCAGGGTAGCCGCCATTCGACACCCGATCAGATCTGGACTTCCGACTCTTTTTTCAACTCCCTTTGAAACAACTCTAAAACCGCATCTTCGCACTTTTTGTTTTGGTACAACACCTGGTAGACCTGTTCCAGAATCGGCATTTCGACCTTGAGTTCTCTAGCCAGTTTATAACAGGACTCGGTTGTTTTGACCCCTTCCGCCACCATGGTCATCTGTGCCAAAGCCTCTGGAAGGGTGAGCCCTGATCCTAATTTCAATCCCACGGTACGATTTCTGCTTAAATCGCCCGTACAGGTCAGCACCAAATCGCCGAGCCCTCCAAGGCCGGCAAAGGTTTGGGGGTCGGCCCCCAGGGCTACCCCTAAACGAGTAATTTCGGCGAGCCCCCGGGTGATAAGTGCGGCGCGGGTGTTGAGCCCGTAGTGGAGCCCGTCGCAGATGCCGGCGGCTATGGCGATGACATTTTTCATAGCCCCGCTGATTTCCAGTCCGATAACATCCCCGGAAGAGTAGACCCGAAAGGTTTCCGTGGAAAAAAGACGCTGAACCGCTTCAGCTGCTTCGGGATCGGCAAAAGCCGTCGTTACCGCGGTCGGCTGACGGTCGGCCACTTCCGCGGCGAAACTCGGGCCGCTCAGGACACCCAGATGGAGTTCACGGGGACCATGACTTTCCTTTTCCATGATACCGGTCATGGTCTGACCGCTGCCGATCTCAATGCCCTTGGTGGCGGAAACCACCACGCACCCGTTGTTTAGAAACGGATAGGTCTGACGATACACTTCCCGATACCCGTGGGAGGGCACTACCATGACAACGCATTGCTTCCCGGAAACCGTCGTGGAAAGCTGATCAGAGAGTTCCAGGCAATCGGGAAACGGATGCCCGGCCTGGTGCCTTTTATTTTCCCGATCCAGGGCCAGCCGACCAATATGATCGGTATCCCGGTCCCATAGGGTCACCTTAAGCCCTTTTCTTGCCAGGAGAAGGGCGAGAGCCGTGCCCCAGCTGCCCGCACCCAAGAGGGCTACGTTTTCAATCTTCATCATTACCTTCGATCGGCTCATCTTCACTTTCGATAGCTTCATCCAGATCCATGGAATCATCTCCGTCGTCAATGCCCTCTTCCCGGGCGAGCATGGACATATCAACCACCAACTCACCGTCCTC
>CAIMMA010000709.1 GCA_903842475.1 uncultured bacterium | reverse complement strand
GGCGATCTCCTGCTCGTCCTCGCCCTCGGTCATCACCCGGATCACCGGTTCGGTGCCCGAGGCCCGCACCAGGATCCTGCCCCGGCTGCCCAGCTGCTGCTCGGCTTCGGCCAGGGCTTCGGGGAAGCCGGGAATATGCTCCGGGGCGATTTTCGTGGCCATGCGCACGTTTTCCAGAACCTGGGGATAGGTCGACATGATGGTGGCCAGCTCGGATAACGGTTTGTTTTTCTTGATCATGATCGCCAGCAGCTGCAGCCCGGCCAGGGTGCCGTCGCCGGTGGTGTTGTGGTCGAGGAACACCAGATGGCCCGACTGTTCGCCGCCGAAATTGTAACCCTTGGCCCGCATGGTCTCAACCACATAGCGGTCGCCCACCTGGGTGCGGATCATCTGGCCGCCCATGGCGTGCATGGCCTGTTCCAGCCCCATATTGCTCATCACCGTGGCCACCAGGGTTTTTTTCTTGAGTTTTCGCCGGTGCATCAGGTCGCTGGCGCAGATGGCCATGATGTGGTCGCCGTCGACAATGGCGCCGTGTTCGTCGCAGACAATCAGCCGGTCGCCGTCGCCGTCCAGGGCGAGCCCGATGTCCGCGCCCAGCTGCTTGACCTTGGCGGCCATCACCTCCGGGTGCAGGGCCCCGCATTCGTGGTTGATGTTTTTGCCGTTGGGTTCGGCGCAGATGGTGGTCACTCTGGCCCCCAGTTCGGTGAACACATGGGGGGCCACCCGGTAGGTGGCGCCGTGGGCGCAGTCCAGCACGATATGGAAATCGTCGAGCACGTAATCCTTGGGGAAGGTGTTCTTCAGCGCCACAATGTAGCGGCCGCTGGCATCCTCGATCCGGGTGGCCCGGCCGATCTCGTCGGCTACCGGCCGCAGGGCGGCCATCTTCTGCGAAAAGATCAGATCCTCAATGTCGGCCTCCATGGCATCGGGGAGCTTGTAGCCGTCGGCGGAGAAGATTTTGATGCCGTTGTCCTGGAAAGGATTGTGCGAGGCGGAGATCACCACGCCGGCGTCGGCCCGCATCGAGGTGGTGATAAAGGCGATGCCGGGCGTCGGCAGGGGGCCGACCAGCTGGACATTGACCCCCATGGAGCAGATGCCGGCGGCCAGGGCGTTCTCGATCATGTAGCCGGAAAGGCGGGTGTCCTTGCCGATGACGATGGTGTTGCCCTTGACCTGATTCTTGACGATGAAGGCGATGGCCCGGCCGATCTGCATGGCGATTTCCGAGGTCATGGGATAGATGTTGGCTACCCCGCGGATGCCGTCGGTTCCAAAAAGTTTTTTCATGGGTCGTTCCTGCGGTTGTTGAAAAAATTGCATGGGTATCGGAGAGCGGCGCCGATCAGCGGCACCTGCCCGTTACCGGACCAGGCGGACCTTGTCCGGAGTTACATTGAAAATAACGATGGGGGCGTGGCCCGGCAGGTTGACGCCGTTGACCAGCACCGGGAGTTCGACGGTATCGGCCTCATTGGTCACATTGACCACGGCCCGGAACAGCATGGAGAGTTCCGGGGTTATCTGGATGATCTGTTCCGGAATCTCGGCCTCCACTGTGACCATTGCGGGCACGATTTTGTGCGACTGCCCGCTGTTGCGGATGTTGATCGGAATGGCCCGCACCGTTTTTTTGAGCATGGTTTCCTTGAGGGTGATCTTAGCCTCGACCACGGTTTCGCCGAGCAGTTTGAGTAAGGGCTCGCTGAGGTTGAGATGGACCTGGAAGGTGCCGGAACGGTCCATCTCGTCGAGGTTGAGGACGGCGGTTTTGAGTGCGGTTTCCTGGTCGAGCACGGTCTGCGGGCCGGTGATGGTGATGCGCGGCGGATTAATTGCCAGGCTCTCCACTGTAAAACCGGCGGCGGGTTTGCCCTTGGTCACCGGGACAATGGCGAAGTCCTTGTTCGCCAGGTTGTCGACCAGCAGGGTGATGTTGGCCGGCTGCACCCGCTGCACCGCAATCCCCTGGGGGAGGGGGATGGATTCGCCGTCGTTTTTGATCACCAGGGCGCCGGGCTCGGCCTTGCTCAGATCCACCGGCCGGGAGATGTTTTGCTGCCGCATTTCCTGGATGAGCCGTCGGGGACCGCGAATCGCCACTTCGATGTCTTTTTTGTACTGGTTGGCGATCACCAGATTGGAGGGCAGATTGCGTAATTCGAGGGGGATGGTGACGGTCAGGTCCATCTGGTCCTGGCCGACCACGAAATACCAGAGGCTGACGCCGATGACCAGCGAAAGCAATTTAAGGAGCCAGTGCTTGGAGACGAAGGTTAAGTCAGGCTTTCTTTTCATGGCTTCGCAGTCGGTTCACCCAGGTTTTCCAACCGGGGCCGGTCTTCTTTTTCGGGGCCATCAGGGTGTTCAAGGTTTCGTTCAGGGTTTTTTCGTCGTGGAAGGTGGTGATTTTGCCGTGCTGCACCAGGGAAATTTCCTGGGTTTCCTCGGAGACCACAATGATCACCGCGTCGGTTTCCTCGGAAAGCCCGAGGGCGGCCCGGTGGCGGGTGCCGTAGCGTTTGTCGATGCGCATGCTCTGGGAGAGCGGCAGCAGGCAGCCGGAGGAATGGATTCGTCCCTTATGGATGATGACCCCGCCGTCGTGCATGGGCGAGGCGGGCAGGAAAATAGCCACCAGCAGTTCATAGCGCAGTTGCGCGTCCAGCCGGTGGCCGGTGCCGACATAGTCGCGCAGCCCGGTGCCCTGTTCGATCACAATCAGGGCGCCGATCCGGCGCTTGGCCATGTAGACGGCGGCTCGGACGATTTCCTCCAGGTCGTGCTCGGCCACTGCCTCGGCCTTGGGGAACGGGGTCTTGCCCATCTGGGTGAGGGCGCGGCGGATGTCGGCCTGGAAGAGAATGACGATCACCAGCAGGATGGAGCTGAGGAAAGTCTTGAACAGCCAGTGCAGGGTCTGCAGTTCGAACTTGCCCGAAAGGAAATAGATGATAATAATGACCGCGATTCCCGACAGCATCTGCACGGCCCGCGTCCCGCGAATGAGCAGGATGATCCGGTAGATGATATACGAAACAAGCAGGATATCGATGATATCGAGGAGTCGTATGGAATTGATCGCGTCGAGCATTAAGGGTCAGGGAAAGGAGGTTTGTTTTTTTTGCCGGCCCTGCTATGTGTAGCACGTCGGTTTCGGATTGAACAGGAAAATTGTAACGACTCGGATTGTTTAGCACCTTGCCCGGTTGCCGCGATGCGGCCGCCGCGGTCGGCAAGGTACGGAAAATACTCTATGGCCCACCGCTGGTTGCGCGGGCCGCGGTAAGGAGAACAATGATCATGATAGCGGATTTGGTGCGCAGGACCCGAACGGTGCGGCGGTTTCAGGAGGATCAAACCCTTGAGCCCGCGCTGTTGCGGGATCTGGTCGATCTTGCCCGGCTGGGAGGCTCGGCCCGTAACGGTCAGGTTCTTAAATATATGGTGCTCACCGAGGGGGCGGTGCGGCAGGCGCTTTTTCCCCTGCTCGGCTGGGCCGGGTATCTGCCCGACTGGCCGGGACCGGCGGCCGGGGAGCGGCCGGCGGCGTATGTGGTCTGTCTGCTGGACAAGCAGCTGCTCAAGGGGACGGAGAGCGAGGCGCACTGCGATCTGGGCATCGCCACCCAGAACCTGCTGCTGGGCGCGGCCGAGCAGGGGGTGTTCGGCTGCCGGATCGGCGCCTTCGCCCCAGCGAAGGTTCACCGGCTGCTGCAGTTGGACGAGCGTTATACAGTGTTGCTGGTGGTGGCCCTGGGGTATCCGGCCGAGACCGTGGTGCTGGAACCGTTGGGCCCGGACGGCGATATCCGTTACTGGCACGATGCCGAGGGCGTGCATCATGTGCCCAAGCGCGGGCTGGCC
>CAIMMA010000708.1 GCA_903842475.1 uncultured bacterium | reverse complement strand
TCCAACTGGGGCACCACCAGGAATTCGCTGGTCGCCAGCGGATCGGCTGCGGGGAGGGTAACCCCGCGTCCCGAGGCCAGGAGGTATCGGCCCCGATCCTGCCCCCGGCTGCGGGCCAGGCGGTCGGGGTAGGCCCAGACCAGCAGGGTGCCGATGGACCCGAGGTCGCGCGGGCCGTTTTTACCTTGGAGAAGCTGCCGCCACTGCCGGCTGGCCCGGTCGATGCGATGGCAGACCCCCGGGTCGCCGCCTTCCCGGTTGATCGCCGCCTCGCCTTTGTGCCGCCACAGTTCAAGGAGTTGGACCCGGATGCCCAGGTCGGCCGAGGGATGAAGGGCATCGCGCCGGATCAGGTCGCGCTCCGAGACGATGGCGGCAAGGTCGCAGGCCAGCGGAGCCTGGCCCCGGTCGCGGGCCATGAGCAGCATGTGGCCGAGCCGGGGGTGGATCGGCAGGGCGGCCAACTGGCGGCCGGCGGCGGTGATCCGGCCAGCGGCATCGAGTGCTGCCAGGGAGCGGAGCAGCTCCTGGGCTTGCTGATAGGGGCCGGAGCGGGGCGGATCGAGCCAGCGCAGCTCTCCGGGATTGCCGACACCCCACAGGGCCAGCTCCAGGGCGAGACCGGCAAGGTCGATCTCGAAGATCTCCGGGGGATGAAAAGGCGTCAACCCATGCTGTTCCGCCCTGGTCCACAGCCGCAGGCAGTATCCCGGCCCGAGCCGACCGGCCCGTCCGGCCCGTTGGCGCGCCGCTGCCTTGGAAACCCGGGTGGTGGTCAACCGGCTCAGGCCGTTGCCGGGGTCGAAACGGGGGCGTCGCGACCAGCCGCTGTCCACCACGCAGCCGATCCCTTCGATGGTCAGGCTGGTTTCGGCAATCGAGGTGGCGAGGATCACCCGCCGCCGTCCGTTCGGATCGGGCAGCAGGGCGCGGTCCTGGTCGGCCTGCGAGAGATCGCCGAACAGGGGGGCAATCAGGATGCCGCGGCAGTCCGGGTCGGCGCCGAGCAGCCGGTGCACCTCGTTGATTTCGCCGGTGCCGGGCAGAAACACCAGGACGTCGCCGGATTGTTCCGCCAGCACCCGGCGCACCCCCAAGGCGGTGGTTGCCCCGATGCGGCCGGTGGCGCTTCGTTCCAGGTACTCAATTCGGACCTCAAAGCTCTCGCCTTCGCCAACGATCACCGGCACGTCCCCCAGCAGGGCGGCCAGAGGGGCCGTATCCAGGGTGGCGGACATCACCAGCAGGCGCAGGTCCTCCTTGAGTTGGCAGAGATCCAGGCAAAGGGCCAGGGCGAGGTCGGCATGGATGGACCGCTCGTGGAATTCGTCAAAGATAATCAGGCCGGTATCGCCTAAATCGGCATCGCTCTGCAGCCGTCGGGTCAAGATGCCCTCGGTGAGCACCTCGATACGGGTGGTCGGACCGATCTGCCGGTCGAAACGAATCTGGTATCCCACGGTCTGGCCGACCCGCTCCCTCAATAGCGAGGCCATGCGCGCCGCCGCTGCCCT
>CAIMMA010000707.1 GCA_903842475.1 uncultured bacterium | reverse complement strand
GGTGGACCAGGCAAGAAAGCTCCTGGTTGTCCGGAAGCATGTCAGGGTCAGATCGACGATCTGAACTCCTCTCAGGCACAGCAGAACGAAGTCCTGGGCGCCCATGGCAAACAACTGGCGAACCATGAGGGCCGCATCACCGCTCTGGAGAAAGCCTTCCAGGATTACTGGTATGTTCGTCTTGGCGCCGGCGCCTCTTGGCTGGCTGCAGACTTTTATGATAAAGACTCGGATCTTGATACCGGTTGGGTCGGACAATTGGCGTTTGGTCGTGATTTCGCCATGTATAATGCACCTGGCCGGTTCCGTGCCGAGCTTGCATTCAGCTATCAAACCCATGATGCCGGCGATGACAACCTCAGCGTATTCGTTATAGACAATACCCGCGACTTGTCTGTTGATGTCTATACCTTCATGGTCAATGGATTCTACGAACTGCCGGTTGCCGATGCCTTCTCTGTTTACGCCATGGTCGGCGCGGGTCTTGCCCATGCCTCCTTAGACGGTCAGGTATGGGAAGGCGGTTGGGTTGATATCGATCAGGATGGCTCCAATGCCTTCGCCTACAAAGCTGGTTTTGGTGTCACCTACAACTTCACCCAGGAGATCGCCGGTGACTTGGGTTATGAGTACCTGGGTATCGCCGACATCGATGGTTTAACCGACATCGGTGGCAGCAACGTAGTCGCTTCTGTTCGTTTCAAATTCTAATTAGTATTTAGAATTTACTTGAGTTGTAAAAACCCCGGCCGCAGTTGGCCGGGGTTTTTTTTGCCCAAAATTACCCTGCCCCGCCCGATGATGCCTGCTCGGCACCATCTCCAAAAAACAATCTCCTGAAAAGTCATGCGCCGTCGGCTAGGGACTCAAGCCTACCGTCCGATCCAGTGCCGAGCGTTCACGCCAAAAATGGGCCCAATCGCTCATTCCCGATAGCCATTGGATGTGGGTGCCGTGGGGTTGCGCCCAGGCCAGATGCCACTGCCAATGCCGCCCCTCCTGCCAAAGGTCGGCACGCCAGGCCACCCAGCCGAAATTCGGGGGTTTGGGACCTTGCCAGAACGTTTCCCATTGCAGCCACAGCACGGGTTGTGCTTGCCGGGCAGCCCAAACCGCAAGATGCGGCCGCAGGGAAGCGCCTTTATCAAAGAGGTAGGTGGTGAGGTACGTATTGTAGAGCACCAAAGGTGCATCATGGCAGCCCATGAGTTGCGCTTCAAGAAACCGGGGCAACTCCCCGGGCAGGTCCACGGGATGGAGTCGCACCGGCGCCCCGGTGGCGTTGACCCGGTGCAGGGCCGCAATCCCCTGGCGCAGCCGGGCCATCCGCTCCAGCTGATCCCCCCAGACAAAGGCGGCCAAGGTATGTTCGTCCCGGTCGGTGGTCAGTGAAAACGGGGCGAGGTCGCACCCGATGCGGGAAACGATGGTCGGCAGCTGGTGCCGGACAGGCGGCAAAGGCCACTCTCCCTGGCTGGCAACCGTAAACTGCAGCGACGCCCCCCCTGCCAAGATCGAACAAACTCCTCC
>CAIMMA010000706.1 GCA_903842475.1 uncultured bacterium | reverse complement strand
GCCCGATGCAGATAACGGGTGAGGCGCGTCAGGCGAAAAACGAACCGGCCGATGGCGTTCCCCTTGCCGTTGGCAGGGGTCAATGTGTCCACCCGGTGCCCGGCCTCCCGCAGAAGGCGGCTCAGATCATTCGCCAGGCTGACCACGCCGTTTCGGTCGCGTTCCAGATCCATGATCGAAATGGTGATGATGTTCATGGCCGCTGCGTGTCGTTTATGGGCTAACGGTTTCACCGCACCATGCGGGGGCTGATGCCGAACGGGGTGTCAAAGCTGACCGAGATGTCGTCGTTCAGCATCAGGCCACTGCGGTTCTTTCCTTCTCCGTACAGCCCCCAGTGGGCCTCGCACAGCCCAACCCCCTCCGGACCCCAATTTTTCCGGGCCTCGGCCACCAGGCGGTCATCCTGAAAGAGCATGATCCCGCCCTGGTCGACCCGGACGTCGATTTTCACCCACTGCCGCATGGGGAAAGGCTTCCGCGACAGCCGCGTGAAGTTCCCCTTGCCGAACACCGGCACATGGAACAGCACCAGCCGGTCTTCCCCCTCTTCAAATCCGAGATTGACCCCGAACAGGTCGTTCCAATCTTTCCTGTTGGTGTAGGTGGCAAAACTGAACCAGCCGCGCTGTCCGTTTTTCGGGACATCGGCCCAAACGCTGAAGGTGGAGGTGTAGGCCCCGTGATAGCATTCGGGCAGCAGGAGCGCGGGATAGAGGCGATGACTGTCTCCACCTTGCGGGCTGACCGAAGTGATTTCACCTTTCAGCACGGAGCCGCGGCCGGCGGCTGTCGGATCGGGCACCACCTGCAACGTCCCGGTGGGCACCCCTTCGACCCGCCACCAGCTGTACTCATCCAGATTGCCGGTTTCATGACCCGCCTGCCAGTAGGGCACCGCTGCTGCTGCCGCCGGCGACGCCATCGCTGCGGCTGAGCCGGAGTCCAGGAACTGCGCCGCGATGGCGCCGTCCGTGTTCTGCATCATAACGGCACCAATGAGGATGGCCGACGGCAAGATGCATCGTCTCACTTTCATGTCTGTCCCTGCATCTTGGCCTTCATCAATGCTTAAAACTCCAGCCGTAACAGATCTGCCGCGGTACTCCTGAGGTTTTGACGGCTCAGGATGTGCCACCGAAGGCGGGCCGTGAATCGGCTTCAATGCCGTTTTGAACGGCGCCACTTTTTTCAAGCCGCCGGCTTTGCGATGGCCACCGGCTGTACAGAGCATTTTCCATGCCTGCCTGAAGAGATGCCTCATTACCCTTAACAAGCTAAATTCATACAATTAATATTTTCACAGCATATTCCCCGGCAAAAGCTTTCTCACATTGAGAGGCCATTCGGCTCAAAACGGTCAATTTGAGAGCAACACGAATCGTCTCCAGCCCCGGGTCAATTTTCGTCGAGACGCAAATCACACCCTTTCTGAAAAAGCGCCATGCTTAAAACATACAAATTATTCTATCACTGAAGTTTGGAGTTATTCGGCGGTCCCTTTGCTTTCCCGGTTGATGCGTACCGACGGCAACACCGGCAAGCTCGACGCGGCCAAGACGTTGCTCAGGTCGGTGGCCCGGGTGTTTGCCGGCAAGCAGGTCTTCACCCTGGTGGACAACTGGTATATGAAATGGCCGTATCTCAGGTACGTCCTGACCCTGGGCTTTGACGCCATTGGTCAGGTTCGCAGGGATACGGCGTTATACAGCCTGCCTGTCATCACCGGCAAACGGAGCCGGCCGGCGAAGTATGGCGACAAATATACCCCGGATGCTGTTGCCGCTTTGCCGG
This sequence comes from uncultured bacterium, assembly GCA_903842475.1. Lineage (GTDB taxonomy): Bacteria > Desulfobacterota > Desulfobulbia > Desulfobulbales > Desulfobulbaceae > Desulfobulbus. The sequence goes on along the minus strand of CAIMMA010000706.1, from coordinate 3,475 downwards.
AGGTGCGGCACTGGGTGTTCCTCTACGGCAAGTGGCAGTGGGTTCGTTACCGGACTGCTGTCTGCCTGGCCAAATTCCTCCACGGCCAACAAGTCAGGGCGGTGTGGATGCAGTTCGAGGATGATGCGGGCAAGCTCAGCAAGCAGCGCCTTCTCCTCGCCACCCGCAGTGAACTGAGGGCCGAAGAGATTTTCAAGTACTCTGCCCGACGATGATCCATCGAGGACCTCTTCAATCAGATGAAGAACGGATGGGGCTGGCACGAAGCCTGGCAGCAGTCCCGGTAGGTGCTGCACTGCTGGACGCAGATACTTTCGGCTGCCTATGCCCTGCCGCAACTGCTGGCCACCTAATGCGGCGAGCAGACGGAAGAGTTGATGCGGCTGACACCGTGGAGGAGAAAAGCAACGGTGACCGCCGGTCAAGTTCGCCTGGGCTTGCGGTTGTTTTTTGGCAATGTCCGGGTTCGGGACCGGATTGTAGCGTGGTTATCGAAATGGAACATGGGGCTACTTTGGGATACAGGAGGGCGGTTTTGTTGAACGAGATACCAACATTAGGCTCACTGAGCAAAGCAGCAAAGGTATCAAAAAACGATCGAAAACATGCAAAATTGCTGTCCGGTTTTCAAGATCTTCGCTTCACGAATAAATGAGCAAGACCGGGAAAGGAATTTGAGGCGTTGATAATGACGCGGCTTTTGATTGAAAAATGAAGCAACCGAGCGCGCTTCATTCCTAATTCGGCGGGTTGTTTCTGAGTGGCCGACCCGCCGAATCTTTTTTGATCGGTTTCCAGTTACACTAATCGACGGAAAGCTGAGGCCTTGATCACCGCCACCACCTCTTTTCCCTCCGCCAGTTCCAACTCGCGCATCGATTCGGGGACGATCTGGACAATCAATTGTTGCGAGCCGCATTGGAGTTCGACCCGGACCCGGTTGCCGACGGTGAAAATTTTGCGGACCGTGCAGGGCAACAGATTCCTGGCGCTGGTGGCTTCGGGGTGGCGCTTGAACAGAAGAATCTCCCTGGCATCCAGTTCAAAAATGCTGCCGGGGTCGTCGGTTTGTTCGGTGAGCACCAGTCGGACATCGCCCCACTGGTAGGCCCAAAGATCGCCTTGCGCCACCGGCCGGCCAAGACGCAAGAGGTTGGCGTATCCCTGCCGGGGAGTGGCCCAGGAAGACTGGGCTAAGGCCTCGGTCGCTATCTGCCGTTCGACCTTGCCGCCTTCAGCCATCAGCACCTGTTCGGTCATCAGCCGCATTTCCATGAGTGAGTGGCTGATGAAGAGCAGGGGGATGTCAAAATTGGCAAAAACTCTGGTCAAATAGGGAATGATCTGAAATTTCAACTCCTCGTCCAAACCGCTGAGTGGTTCATCCAAAAGAATCAGGCGCGGGCAGGTCAGGACCGTACGAGCCAGGGCGACCCGTTGACGTTCGCCGCCGGACAGCAGATTGACCCCCCGGTCGAGGAGATGTTCGAGGTGGAGCACCTCGATAATCGCCTCCGGCTGAATGTGCCGCTCCTGTTCCGGTGTGCGCCGCCAACCGTACAGCAGGTTGCGCCGAACGCTCATGTGAGGGAAGAGGTGGGCGTGCTGGAAGACCCCCCATCCTCAGCTGCTCCGGGGGCAGGTTGATGCCGTTCTCGCTGTCGAAGAGGGTCGTGTCGCCCAGGCGGATATGACCGCTGTCCGGTTTGAGCAGTCCGGCGAGCAGATGCATCAGCGTGGATTTGCCGCTGCCCGAGGGACCGAACAGGCCGATTCGTCGTCCGACAAGATTGAATTGGGCGTGAAATACAAACGTGCCAAGTTGTTTTTGAACCGCTACCTCCAAGTGCATGGCTATTTCCTGTCCAGGGATTTGCTGGCCGCCCCGCTGGCCAGCAAAACGGCAAAGGAAAGCAGGATCGACACCAGGCAGAGCGAGAGCGCCATCCGGTCGCCGCCGGGCGAACTGGTGTATTCGTAAATAGCCAGGGGAATGGTCTGGGTGACGCCGGGAATGTTGCCGGCCAGAATGATGGTGGCGCCGAATTCGCCTAAGCTGCGGGCAAACATCAAGGTCATGCCGGCAAAGACGGCGCGACCGGACAGGGGCAGGGTGATGGTGAAAAAGGCGTCCCAGGCGCTTGCCCCCAGAGTCCGGGCCGCCATTTGCGAGGAAGCGTCGACCGATTCCATGCCGAGTCGAACCGAGCGGACCAGGAGGGGAAAGCCGACCACGGCCGAGGCAATGATGGCACCGGTCAGGGTAAAGATAACCTGGATGTCCAAACGAATCAGCAGGCCGCCAATCCAACCCCGGCGGCCAAAAAGTACCAGCAGTAAGTAGCCGATGACCACCGGCGGCAGGACCAGCGGCAGGTTGACGATTCCCTCGATAATGGCTTTGCCGGGGATCCGGGTATGGACCAGCAGGTAGGCGACACCGATGCCCAGCGGCGTGGCCAGCAGGGTGGCGGTGCTGGCCACCTTGAAGGAAAGGAGGATCGCGTTGAGATCCGAGGGTTGCAGGAAAGACATGGGGTCGCCTTGACGGAGATTGGTGGTGTGTTATTTAGCGGCACTGAAGCCGTGTTTGAGAAATACTTTCATCCCTTCGGGGCCGGTGAGGAAAGCATAGAAGGCCTTGGCCTCGGCATTCTGAGCCCCCTCAACAGTCAGGGCGATGGGATACGTGACCTGTTCATACAATGCTTGGGGCACCTCAAAGAGAATAACCGCCTGGGTGGCCATCATCGCATCGGTTTTATAGACAAAGGCGCCATCGGTTTCTCCCCGGTCGGCATAGACCAGCGACTGACGGACATCCTTGGCCATGACCAGTTTTTGGGCCTCTTCCAGTTGTTTGTAGATGCCGGCTTTTTCCATGGCTTGCATCGCATATTCCCCGGCCGGCACGCTTTTGGGGCTGCCGATGGCAATCTGCTTGAGCCCGACGATATCCGCTATTTGGGTGACGGCCGGATTCTTGATGCCGACAAAGACCAGGGTGTTGGCGGCGAGAATTTTTTCGGTTGTCGGGTCGATTTTTTTCTCCTCGCGGAGGTACGCCATCCACTTCTGATTGGCGGAAATGAACAGATCAGCCGGAGCGCCCTCAACAATCTGCTTAGCCAGGGTGCCGGAAGGGCCGAAGTTGGGGACAATCTGGGCATGCTTGCCGGTGGCCCCGAATTGGGCGGCTACCTCTTTCATGGCATCGGTCATGCTCGCCGGCACCGAAATTCTGACATCCTCGGCAGCCTGGAGGGAAGGTGCGGTCAGCAACAGGCCGGCAGCCAGCAGCATGAATATAGTCTTCAGTTGTTTCATGATTTTCTCCTGTTTATGGTAGGGACGCAACCCGAGTCAGCTCGGACTACAAAATGGCAATTTGCGTAAACGGCCGCAAACTCAAGTGGTCGCCAGCAGGACATCCGAGGCTTTGATGATTGCTGCGATCTTCATGCCCTCTTGCAGG
>CAIMMA010000705.1 GCA_903842475.1 uncultured bacterium | reverse complement strand
GCAGCATGCGGGGGGGATCACCGTGGCCTCGGTCGAGGGCCAGGGTAGCCAACCGGCCCTGGAGCCGCTACCCGGCGGCTCGGAACACATCGTCTTTATCGACGACGACCCCTTTCTGGTCGATATCGGCACCGAAATCATCGAAGGCCTGGGCTACCGGGTCACCTCGTTCAGCCAAAGCCCCGAGGCCCTGGCCTATCTCAGCGCCCACGCCCGGCAGGTGGATCTGGTGGTGACCGACCTGACCATGCCCAAGCTCACCGGCATTGATCTGGCCAAGGCCTTGCATACTCAGCAGGCGCAAATACCCGTATTACTCTGCACCGGGCATAATGAAGGGCTGACCGGGGAAGACTTGCAGTCCATCGGCATAGAGACGATTATCCTCAAACCGATCACCATGCACAACCTGGCCCTCCAGGTGCGCGCCGCACTGGACAGGGACAAGCCCTCGCCGGTTTGAACGTGGCTCGGCCGGATCCGGAATGGTTGACAGGGCGGGATAGCCCGTCGAGACTTACGGGGCGGGAACGATCTCGTGTTTCCCTTCGATCGTCAGGAAGTTGAGGGTGGTATGGATGGTCAGGAGCGGCAGCAGCAGGGCCATTAAAAAAACATTGAGCAGCGGAATCATACTGACAACAGCCGGCAGCAAACCCAGGCGAAAGCATTGATAGCGGTGTGCATCCACCCAGCGGAGTTTGCGGCCCAGGCTCCAGCGATAACGCGATGCAGGAAAATCGACGAACATCAACGCCGAATAAAAAACATAGAGCCCGAACACCGCGGCCTGGCCGATAATCGGAATAAAGTTGACCAGTAGGGCGACCATGGTCACCAGCAGGCCGAGCGCGCCGATTTTCACGCCTTCCCGTAAATCAATCAGTATGCCGCCCAGATTGAATGCCGCCTCGCCATCCCCGGCTTTTGGGGAATATCGATTACCGGCCCAGGTGCTGAGAAACACGTAGCCCGGAGTGGTCAGACAGTAGGCAGCCAGAAAAGCCAGATAAAAAGCCACCACCCGGGAAAGCACCAGAAATACCCATTGCAAGGCTGTCCAGCCCCAGAGCAGGGGCCAGTGCCAGAAACGCTCCACCACCGGAGGCGTGCTGAAAAACGTACCGGTGAACCGGTCGATCAGATCGACGGAAACCAGGGTTCCCGACCAGGTCAGGGCACCGGTCAGCACGACGAGCGCCAGGCTCCACAACAACAGGCGAGGATGGCGGAACAGGAACGTCAACGAGGTGCGCAGCGGCACCCAGGAAGACGCGGCGCTGGACGGATGCGGCATGGCAGTGTGCATGATATGGATCTGATCCCGAGAAAAAGGTATGGATTAAGCTTTTTGCAAAATGACGAGAGTAGGTGTTGCGTCCTGATGGTTAAGAAAAAGGCGCATCGGTTTTTCTTGTGCAAGAGGTTCGATTGTCAAGAGCTCCTGCACCGGAAGGAGGGACGACGAGGCAGCAATCGCCTCCCCTGGTTCCCTGTACGCGTTTTCAGCCTGCCCGCCGGGCAGGTACGAAGGTTATCACCCCTGATACACGCAGCTCACCAGATCGCT
>CAIMMA010000704.1 GCA_903842475.1 uncultured bacterium | reverse complement strand
TTTCCTGGTCAATGATCGCCAGACCGGCGACGGCATGCTCTACACCGCCACCGCCGGCAAACTCCAGGGCAAACGGCTGCCGCTCAGTTTTGTCGATAGTCCGGCCTATTGGGGCGAACATGTGTGCCTCTGGCCCGGAAACACCTGTGCGGTCATTGACCGCTACGATCCGCAGACCTCGACGCTGACGCCGCTTCCCTCCCCGGCCGGTGATCTGCAGACCGAACGGATCAACACCCATAATGGCGCCAACATTTACGATGGGGCGGCCTGGCAGATCGGGGTCATGCTGGGCCGGGTGCGCAACCGGTTCCCCCTGCCGCCCAACCAGGAAGCCTATGGGCTGGTCAGCAATCAAAACCAGCTGCTGCAGGCTGGGTACAACGGCGATTCCAAGCACGCAGTGCCCAGGGAAAACCGGGCCGTAACCGCTGGCAAGGTCTTTGTCTACAATCAGCAGGCCATCAGCGAGCCTGCCCAGGCCTACACCTTCCGCATGCTGCCCCGCAATTGGCTGGCCACCGATCCGCTGGCCGGCAGCAAGTTCGCCGCACTGATCACCGCCAAGGATATACCGGCAAACAATGCCGACTATCAGCCGGGCAAGGTGACCTGGACCGATTGGAAACCGATCACCGGCGAAAACAGCTGGGCTTTTCTGCTGGGCCCCTTACAAGCAGCCTACCTCCATTACCTCGTTGATCAACAAGCCGCCTTTGTCCCGTTCGGCGACCTGGCCGTGCAAAACTCGGTGGCCATCATTCCGGCATTTGCGGCCATGCAATCCCCCTCCGGCGCGGTGTATTACGCCCCGGCCGGCACGGTGGCCAATCAGGGCGACCAACTGGTCGACCCCCATGAGGTGGCGGTGGAAAACAACTTTTCACTGTATGCCGGACTGACCATCCTGCGCGCCACCCTGCAAACAACCCTGACCCACGAGACCACCCTGACCGGTTCGGACAGGGCCACGATCAACCAGACCCTGCAACGCTGCGAGGCCATGATCCAAGGCGGCGAGATCGGCGCCAATCGCCGGACCGCCGGTCTGTTGTCGTTCTTCAAAAATTTTGCCTGGCGGGACGGCGAGTTTGTCCAGGGCGGCCGCATGGGTGATCCGACCGGCGCGAACCAATGGATTCCCAACCTGCAGCCCAAGGCGGTGGATGTCAACACCTGGGGGATCGCCGCCCTGGGCGCCCGGCAGATTGACCAGTGGTTCGGCTTCGGGGCGAGCTATCGTAATTGGCAGCAGGTGAAGCAATGGGGCGGATACGGAGTTGGCAAAACCTTGTGGGGGGTGGGATTTTCGGATCAAGACGGTAACGGCATCGCTACGGACGGTACCTACCGGCAAGGCATTCTCTCGGTCGAGTGGACGGCCGGGGCGATTACCATGGTCCGCGAGCTGCACAGGCATTACCGATCTATTCCGCCGTCCTCGGCGCAGCACCCTGCCGCCCAAGGCTATTTGACGACCCTGGCCGGGGACGAACAGTCGATGCTCAAAGGACTGGCCCGCCTGCGCATCGACACCTACACCGCCGCCGATTTTCCCGGCCAACCGCAAGGGTACGCCCGACTGCTGTCCCTGCAAACCCGCCCGTATCTCTATGCAAGCAAGCGGTACCGGATTCCGTTCGGCTGGTACGCCAATCCGCTGCCGAGCACCTGCGCCACCGCGTGGGTCCTCATGCTGGCAAACCGTTACAACCCCTTTGCTTACGGCGGCAATCATTAATATATTATGAGGAGTTGCAACGGCAACCAGATTTTCTTGATCGTCCGTGGCAACGCCCGAGCGTTTAGCTGTCATTTGCAACCCAAAAACAGAATATCCTGCCGATAACGCAAAAAAAAAAGAGAGAGGACAACGCCGCCTATGAACATGGACAACGATTCCTATGCCCAGATCATCGACAGCCTGCATGACGGACTCTACTGCGTTGATAACAACAACATCATCACCTATTGGAACAAGGCTGCTGAACGAATTTCGGGATTTGCTGCCGCCGAGGTCCTTGGGAAATCGAGTCCGGGCAACCTATTGATCCATATGGATATCGCCGGGCGAAGTCGCTCTCAGGATACCTGCCCCTTGGCCTCGACCCTCATCGACGGCATCAATCGTGAAATGGAAATTTACATCCAGCACAAAGACGGCCATCGGCTCCCGGTGCTGGTGCGAGTGAGTACGATCAAGGATGCCGCGGGCAATATTATCGGCGGCGTCGAGTTGTTTACCGATATCAGCAACCTCCAAGTCAACCATCTCAGGATAGCCGAACTTGAAAAGTTAGCGCTCCTCGACAATCTCACCCAGTTGGCCAACCGAAATTATCTCGAACGGGAACTGCAGGCCCGATTTGAAGAGTTCAAACGGCATAAAGTCCCTTTTGGGGTGCTCTTCATCGATATCGACCATTTCAAAACTGTCAACGATACCTATGGCCACGATGTGGGCGACGAAGTCCTCCGGCATGTTGCCCGTACCTTTGCGGCCAACTCACGCCCGTTTGATCTTTATGGTCGATGGGGCGGCGAGGAATTCCTCGGGATCATTCGCAATGTCACCGCCGATCATCTCATCCATCTGGGCAACCGACTCCGCATCCTCATTGAACATTCCGATATTTGCCATCAGGAGCGGACCATCAACATCACGGTTTCCATGGGGGCCACCCAAGTCGGTGAGCACGACACGATCCAGACCCTGATAAAAAGGGCGGATACCTTGCTGTATGCCAGCAAACAAAATGGGAGGAATCGACTCACTCCGGGCTGACCCCCGGGTTTGATCGCCCCATCAATGGGGAGCGCCCGCCGGCCCGGGACGCGAACACCGCAAGGTTTCGTCCTGAAGATAGGGGTGGCTATCGATTTCTCTTCTCAATCACGGCTTTTGTCTCCTTTGTTGCGAGGTTTTTGCAGCAAACCGCGCATCATCCCGCAAAATCAACCAGTTGACCGCCAATCTCCCTGAAGAACAACGTATTGATTTTACGCGTTATTCAAGGTACTTTGCAGCTCTCTTTTTATGAAAGCAGGTTAAAAAATATCATACAGGAGCAACCATGTTCAAGATCGTACGCAAGGAGGAACTGGTTAAGTCTTCGGTGATTCTCCACGAGATAGAGGCCCCGAGAATTGCCCGTAAGGCTCGACCTGGTCAGTTTATTATGTTGATGGCCTCGGAAACCGGAGAACGCATCCCGCTGACCATGGCGGATACGGACCCTGAGGCAGGCACCGTAACGGTAATTTTCATGGTGGTGGGCAAATCCACCGCCATTTTTGCCGGACTCAATGAGGGTGACGCCTATTCGGACCTGATCGGTCCCCTCGGACGTCCCACGGATATCGAGAAGGTCGGCCACGTGGTCTGCGTGGGCGGCGGCACTGGCATCGCCGTGCTGCACCCCATTGCCCGCGCCATGAAAAAGGCGGGCAACCGGGTCACCACCATTTTGGGGGCCCGCAATGTGGACTTCCTCATCTTAAAGGATAAAATGAGCGCCCTTTCCGACACCTTCATCGCCATGAGCGACGACGGCTCCACCGGGAGAAAGGGGTTTGTCACCGATGCCCTGCAGGAGATCATAGCCTCGGACAAACCGGATCTGGTGGTGGCTATCGGTCCTGTCCCCATGATGAAGGCCGTCAGCAATGTGACCCGACCCGACGGCATCCATACCCTGGTGAGCCTCAACCCGGTGATGGTGGACGGAACCGGGATGTGCGGCGGATGCCGGGTGACGGTGGGCGACCAGACAAAATTCGCCTGTGTGGATGGCCCGGAGTTCGATGGCCACAAGGTAGACTTCGATGGCCTGACCAAGCGCCTGAATGCCTATAAAAAAGTGGAAGCCGCAGCCAGGGAAGACCATCGCTGCCACATGGAAGCCCAGGTTAAGAACCTGGAACAGGCATAAAGGCCTCGGAGGAATACTATGCAGGAAACAAAGAAGACCACCCTGGAACGGCATCCCATGCCGGAGCAACCGGCGGAAGTGCGCCGCCATAATTTTCTGGAAGTACCCATCGGCTACACGGAAGCATTGGCCAAGGCCGAAGCGTCCCGATGCATCCAGTGCAAAAGTCCCAAGTGCGTGGAGGGGTGCCCCGTGGCCGTCCCCATCCCCCGGTTTATTCGCGCCATCGCCGCGGGCCGGTTTGCCGAAGGCATTCGCATCATCTGGGAGAATAATGCCCTGCCCGCGGTCTGCGGCAGGGTCTGTCCCCAGGAAAGCCAGTGCGAAGGGCAG
>CAIMMA010000703.1 GCA_903842475.1 uncultured bacterium | reverse complement strand
ATTACAACATGTCCGCCCGCTTCAAAGCCGGCGCCATGGGGCTGCCGTTCATCCCCACCCGTGGACCTCTGGGTGGTGACATCAGAAACACCAGCCGTACCAAAGTTATCGATTGCCCCTTCACCAACCGGCCCATCGCCCTGCTGCCGGCCAGCAATCCTAATGTTGGTCTTATCCATGTGCAGGCCGCCGACATGTACGGTAACTGCATTGTCCGGGGAACCGACGCAACCTGCGCCGAAATCGCCATGGCTTCGGCCCACACCATCGTTACCTGTGAGCAGCTGGTGTCCCATGAATTGATTGTCAGCAATCCGAAGGACATATTGATCCCCTTCCCGGCGGTTGACGCAGTTATCCAAGTGCCTTTTGGCGCGTATCCTGGTGCTTGCCGTCGCCATTACTATTTCAACGGCGACCACATCCGTGAATTCCTCGCTTGTATCGCCCCCATGGTCAAAGGCGGGTCCCCCGATGCACTGAAGGCCTGGTATGACGAACACATCTTTGGCGTCGAGAATTTCGAGGATTACATCGAAAAATTCCAGACCAAAAAGCTGATTGCCGATCAGGCTGCAGAGTCCTACAACTGCGAACGGCTGGCCTGATTCGAATACAAGTCATTACTATTGCATCGGAACCTCACGGAACCCATAGATAAGGAGTCATCATGACAGTTTCAACTGATTACACCGCCCAGGAAATTATTGTTGTGGCGGGAGCAAAAGTTCTGGAAGACAATAAAATAGTCTTTGTCGGGACCGGCCTGCCCATGGTCGCATCCCTTCTTGCTATTCGCACCCACGCCCCTGGACTGATTCCGGTCTTCGAGGCAGGTGCTGTCGGTCCCCCTCTGCACCACGGCCTGCCCATCTCGGTTGGCGATTCCAAGACCTTCACCGGTGCTTCATTTCTGAAAGGATTGAACGGAGCCTTTGAATTAACCCAGCGCGGATTTGCCGATTTTGGTTTCATCGGTGGCGCTGAGGTCGATATGTACGGCAACCTCAACTCGACTATGATGGGTGATTTCCCAGAAGGCTATGGCAAACCCAAAGTGCGCTTGCCGGGCAGCGGCGGCGCCAGCGATATGGCAGCCTCCTGTGAACGGACCATTCTTATTGTCCCGCACGACAAAAAGAAGTTCAATGAGAAACTGTCCTACATCACCAGCCCCGGCCATCTCGATGGCACTCCCGGTGCTCGCTTCAAAGCCGGCATGCAGGGCCAGGGGCCCTATCGGCTCATTTCGACCAAGGGAATCTTCGATTTCGAGGAGAAGACCAAGAGAATGCGCATTCTCCATACCTTCCCCGGCGAAACGATTGAGTCCATCCAGGCGGCAACCGGCTTTGAATTGTTGGTAGCCCCCGATGTCACCCAGTTTGCGGCACCAACGGTTGAAGAAGTACGTATGATCCGGGAGGAAGTCGATCCCATGGGCGTCTTTGTCAAACGAGCCGCCAAATAAGCAGACCCTGTAACCCGACTGTGCCGCAGATCGCTGCGGCACAGTCTTCTACATATGATGGATGCATACGACGTAATTATACCGTACAGAAACACCCAATTGATGCATTTGCATACGGATATCGTCGGAAAAATAAACAAAGCAAAGTTTTAAAAAATATTTCCTGATAACTTCTTGAAATTTTTAATTATTCCTGGAGATCTTTGATCACTGGGCATAATCATGTTGAGCAAATATGGAATTTTCCCTTCTCTATCCTCAGCATTTATTTGTACACAAGTACATTCGGCAAAAAAAACTTAACGGAAAGGAGCTAACAACATGAAAATTCTTAAAATCGACCACCTTGGCATCGCCGTCAACAGCTTAGATGAAGGCAGCAAATTCTGGACTGATGTCATGGGACTCAAACTTCATGGGTCGGAAACTGTTGAAGAGCAGAAGGTTACCACCGCTTTTTTCCCAGTGGGAGAAAGTGAAGTAGAATTGCTGGTTTCAACCTCTCCTGATGGCCCGATTGCTAAGTTCATCGAGAAAAAAGGCGCTGGCTTCCAGCATGTTGCTTTTCTCGTAGAGAATATTGAAGAAGCTTTGGCGGAATTGAAGGAAAAAGGCGTCGCCCTGATCGACCAGACTCCGCGGATTGGTGCCGGCGGTTGTAAAATTGCCTTCCTCCATCCTAAAGCCACCGGCGGTGTTTTAGTCGAAATCTCCCAACGTGGTTAATTGAATCTGCATTGCGGTTTTCGCGGCAACGATAACCTCAATGTTTGTACGACTCCTGGATCCAACCGCAATCGGTCGCCAATTTTAGGTACCGATTGTCGTTGGACCAGTCTGTTTAATTTTCAAAAGGGAAATACCCCCCAAATACTTACAAGGAGCAAGTGACATGGCAAATAGTCCCGAATACCAAAAATGGTTTGAGATGGCTTCCAAGCAGATGAAAGGCAAAACCCCCGACGATATGGCCTGGAAATCGCCGGAAGGCATCGTCATCAAACCGCTGTATGAAGCAAATGATATTGAAGGGTTACCTTCTGTTGGCACCTTCCCCGGCATGGCGCCCTATACCCGTGGACCGATGGCCACCATGTATGCCGGCCGTCCTTGGACCATCCGTCAGTATGCCGGTTTCTCCACCGCCAAGGCCTCCAACGAATTCTATCGCAAGAACCTGGCTGCAGGCCAGAAAGGTCTGTCCGTTGCCTTCAGCCTCTCCACCCATCGCGGGTACGATTCCGACAACCCCCGGGTTTCCGGCGACATCGGCAAGGCTGGCGTTGCGATCGATTCCATCGAGGACATGAAAATTCTCTTCGACGGTATCCCGCTGGACAAAATGTCGGTTTCCATGACCATGAACGGCGCGGTTATCCCGATTCTGGCCATGTGGATCGGAGCTGCCGAAGAGCAGGGCGTCAAGCAGGAGCAGTTGGACGGAACCATCCAGAACGACATCCTCAAAGAGTACCTGACCCGGAATACCTACATCTATCCGCCCGAGCCTTCGATGCGGATTGTTTCCGACATCATGGCCTATGCTTCCAAGAATATGCCGAAATACAACACCATCAGCATCAGCGGCTACCACATCATGGAAGCCGGTGCCGATAGCGTCCTCCAGTGCGCCTTTACCCTGGCTGACGGTGTGGAATATGTACGCGCCGCCATCCGTTCGGGCATGGATGTTGATACCTTCGCACCTCGGTTGTCCTTCTTCTTCGGCGTGGGCATGAATTTCTTTATGGAAATCGCCATGCTGCGTGCCGCCCGCTTCTTGTGGCACAAACTGTTGCAGCAGTTCAACCCGAAAAACCCCAAATCCTTGATGCTGCGGACCCATTGCCAGACATCCGGCTGGAGCTTGACCGAGCAGGATCCGTACAACAACGTTATCCGTACCACCATTGAGGCCATGTCCGCAGTGCTCGGCGGCACTCAGAGTCTGCATACCAACGCCTTTGATGAGGCGGTTTGTCTGCCGACCGAGCTGTCTGCCCGTATCGCTCGAAACACCCAGATCATCATCCAGGAAGAGTCTCAGATCTGCAAGGTGGCCGATCCGTTGGGCGGCTCCTATTATGTTGAATACCTTACCTCTCAGATCATCGAAGAAGCAGAAAAAATCATCAACGAGATCGAGGAAATCGGCGGCATGGCCAAAGCTATTGAGTCCGGCATGCCGAAGATGCGCATCGAAGAGTCTGCAGCCCGCCGACAGGCTCGTATCGATCAGGGAAAAGACGTTATCGTGGGTGTAAATAAGTATCGCCTTGCCGACGAAAAAATGGATTTCGATATTCTCGAGGTACCGGATTCCGTCCGCCTTGAGCAGATCGATCGTATTAACCATATCAAGAAAACCCGTGACACCGCCAAATGTCAGGCATGTCTCGAGGCCGTAACCAAGGCTGCCGCCGGCGATGGAAACCTCCTTGAAGTTGCCATAGCCGCTGCCAAGGCCAGAGCAACTGTAGGAGAAATTTCTGACGCCATGGAAAAAGTATTTGGCCGCTATGTGGCAACCACCCAGTGTGTATCCGGTGCTTACTCCTACGAGTACAGCGAAGCCAGCAGCGATGCCGCCCAGGTTATTGAAGCCCTGCGCAAACGCACCGCTGATTTCATGGCCAGCCAAGGCCGTCGTCCGCGTATCCTCGTTACCAAAATGGGACAGGATGGACATGACCGCGGCATCAAGGTTGTAGCTTCTTCCTATGCCGATCTCGGCTTTGACGTTGACATTAGCCCGATGTTCCAGACCCCTGAAGAAGCCGCTAAAATGGCCATTGAGAACGATGTTCATATCGTTGGCGCCTCTAGTCTGGCCGCCGGTCACAAGACTCTTGTGCCTGAACTCATTGGCAAACTGAAAGAAAAAGGCGCCGGAGAAATCCTGGTGGTCGCCGGTGGCGTTATTCCGCCTGTCGACTACACCTTCCTCTATGATGCAGGCTGTAAAGGCATTTTCGGACCGGGAACCCCGATCACCGAATCCGCCGGCAAAGTAATGGATATGCTTGAGGCTCAGTATTGTAAGTAATAGTTAAGCATATAAGGCAGCCACAAACGGACGGACTAAACATCCGTCCGTTTGTCTGTTGTCCTGACGAAACCTCTACCAAAGGCCAGATATGCATAAAGATCCCAGTTATTATATCCAGGGCGTCAAGGATAATAACCGCCTGATGTTAGCTCGAACCATCACCCTGGTTGAAAGCACCCTTTCCACGCATCAGGAAATTGCCAAACATGTAATCAATGAACTGCTGCCCTATACGGGAAAGGCTGTCCGGTTGGGCATTACCGGCGTACCGGGTGCCGGCAAGAGCACCTTTATTGAGAGTTTTGGCAGCATGCTGACCCGACTGGGACATCGCGTCGCCGTTCTGGCCATCGACCCGAGCAGTACCCGCAGCGGTGGTTCCATTCTGGGTGACAAGACCCGGATGGAGAAACTAGCTGTCAATGATATGGCCTTTATTCGACCGTCCCCCTCAAGCGGCAGTTTAGGCGGTGTGGCCCGAAAGACCCGCGAATCCATGCTGGTCTGCGAAGCCGCCGGATTCGACGTTATCATCGTCGAGACCGTCGGTGTCGGTCAGTCGGAAACCACCGTGGCTTCGATGGTCGATTTCTTTCTCGTCCTGCAGATTTCCGGGGCCGGCGACGAACTCCAGGGTATTAAAAAAGGCGTTTTGGAAGTCGCCGATGCGATTGTGGTCAACAAGGCCGATGGCGATAACATCAACCGTGCAAAATTAGCCAAGCGTCAGTATGAGACCGCCCTGCACCTGGTGACCCCCTCTTCTCCCAACTGGACCGTGCCGGTCATGACCTGCAGTGCCCTGCAAGAAAAAGGTCTCAATGAAGTTTGGGAAACGATCACCACCCATAAATCGATTATGACAGACACCGGCGAGCTGGAAAAAAAGCGCCAGGAGCAATCCATGTCCTGGATGTGGTTCCTGGTCAACGAAGGGTTGGAACGCTGGTTCTACCGACATCCGGAGATTCAAAAAAAGCTGCCTGGCATTAAACACGATGTGGAAATCGGCAAAGTGGCTCCCACTCGGGCTGCCGATGACCTGGTCTCCATTTTAGGCAAGGACCTCTTGCTGTAAGCTTATTGCATAACCGGGCGCGAAGTTCTTTTTTCATCGCTCCCTCAGCAACGAGTCCCCCAGATACCATCTCTGCTCTTCCAAACATATTGGAATAGCAGAGATTTTTATTTTTCCATTGCCCCCTCCGCCAGTTTTTTCAGGCGGCTCAACTTCCACGACCTTCCGGTCGTCGCTCTCTTTCTGCTTATATGGCCGAAGGAAACCACCGCGACCTCCTATTAATTTTCTTGACGCTCCCTGCACGGGAGAGTATAAACGGCACACTGAAGAGAGGGAAAGCATCTCGTAGATCGTTACACCCGATGCATCTCCGCCGAAACGGTTACGGTTGCTGTATCCTTCCCCCACCAAGCAACACCCTCTCTTCCACAACTACATGATCATCAGTGTGATAGCCGGGTCCTGGGCAATAAAGAATCACAAACTCCGTCAGGTCCGGAAGGAAGCAGCGGTAGTGACCCTCTTTATGTGCTCAGGGGTGCCTGGCTATCCTTTTTTCTGCCGATACGCATCGTCGCCTCCTGTCTGGATGCGCCAGGGGTGCCTCTATTCTTCCTGATCATTGATTGCCGGTATTCACCTTGTCCTATCTTGTCCTTGCCAGAAAATCGCGCCCGCAAACCTTTGCAGAAGTCGTCGGGCAGAAGGCGGTAGTTCGTACCCTGCAAAACGCCCTCGCCCAAGGACGCGTGCCCCATGCCCTCATGTTCAGCGGCGTTCGCGGCACCGGTAAAACCACACTCGCTCGAATTATGGCCAAGGCCCTCAACTGCGAGCAGGGGCCGGCGGCAGAACCGTGCAATGTGTGCCGTTCATGCCGGCAAATCACCGAAGGCGCAAGTATCGACCTGCAGGAAGTCGACGGCGCTTCCAACCGCGGTATTCAGGAAATCCGTGAACTGAAAGAAAAAATCCGGTTCATGCCCACCAGTTCGCGATACAAGATTATTATCATCGATGAAGTGCACATGCTCACCACCGAGGCCTTCAACGCCCTGCTGAAGACCCTTGAAGAGCCGCCTAGCCATGTCTATTTCATGTTTGCCACCACCGAACTGCACAAGGTTCCGGTGACCATTCTTTCACGCTGCCAACGCTACGAACTCAAACGGTTGGGGCATGCCGAACTCAATGCCCATTTTCACCGGTTAGCCACGATGGAAGGCGTGCAGATGGAACCGGAGGCGCTCGAAATGATTGTCCGCGAGGCAGGCGGTAGTGTCCGGGACGGTCTCAGCCTCCTGGACCAGATTTTTTCCTATTGCGGCCAGGAGGTCAAAACCGTGGATGTCATTGACGTTCTCGGTCTGGTCAGCCATCAGTTGGTTGCCAATCTCGGATCAGCCCTGTTGCGCGGTGATCTGGGGGCGGTGTACACCCTGCTTGACGAAATGTATCTCCATGGCACGGACATCCGACGATTCAGCAACGATCTTCTGGGTTGGTTCCGGGGATTGATCGTCTGCAAGGTCAGTAAAAAACCCGGCGACCTCCTGGAAGTGACCGAGGACGAACTGGCTCTGCTGCAGCAAACCGCGACGTCCCAAACCCTGGAAACCCTGACAGCTGTTTTCAACCTGCTTTTAGAGGGACTGGAAAAAGCCACATTTTCCCAGCAACCCCGCCTGGCGCTGGAGTTGACCTTCATCCGTGCTGTACAGTTCCGTGATGTAGTCCCGGTCGCAGAACTGGTTTCCCGGTTCGATCAATTGCTGGCTGGCACACTCCTTGACGCCCTGCCCGCCAGTACCCCAATTGCCGCCGCGCCGCAATCACAGGTGGCGATCCCTCAGCAGCCTTCGCCAGCGCAGCCTGTTCCCCCTTCAGGCGGGCCATCCGCAGCGGTTCCCGCTGCCGAAATCACAACCTCACCAAGAGACACCCCTGTCCCCCCAACGCCAACGGTGGCTGCCCCGGAATTTCGGCCACCGTCTAGCTCCCCAAAGGAATTACCGCCTGAACAGCCTCAGCCGTCCCGGGCCCAGGAAGGAGCTCCATCGCCCCCCAAGGAGGCCGCCCCCGCGCCATCGACTGACGGTAAAAAACGCATCCGTCAGCACTGGAACCTCTTCCTTAAATACGTTCATGAGCGCCAGCCCTGGATGGCCGGTGCGCTGCAGCTGGCCGCTTCGGTGGAACGCAAGGGCGAGGAATTGCTCATTCATTTCGACGACCTCGCCGACTGCACCATGTTGAAGCAAAGCAGCCACCTCACCACACTGACCGAGTTCGTCCTCGATTTTTTTCAGGAGAATCTCAGCATCCAGTTTGCGTGCCCAAGGAGCGGTTGTGCCATCGATCCGGCCAACAGCCTGGCGCCGCAGCAAGAACGACGGGCGTTGGCCAACGACCCCTTGGTGCTGACGGCATTGGATGTTTTCACCGGTCAGGTTGGTGACATCAGAATCGGCCCTCGGTACCGTGCCGGTCATCCCGCAGCACTACGATCGGCGTCGGACCCCTCGGCCACCTGAGCCTGAAGGGACCGTCAGAAATACCCTTTCCACGGCCCTCGGCAAGGAGCCACGCGTCTTTGCCGCAGGGTGTACCCACCAATTACTTCGAGGTATGAACAGACAATGAACATGGGCGATTTGATGAAACAGGCGCAACAGCTCCAGGAGAAACTGGCAGCGGTGCAGAACGATCTTGGCACACAACAGGTCATCGGCTCAGCCGGGGCCGGCATGGTGACCGCCACGCTCAACGGCAAAGCTGAACTGCTCTCGCTGGTGATTGAAAAAGCGATCGTCCAGCCGGAAAACACCGAAATGCTTCAGGACCTGGTGGTCGCGGCGGTAAACGACGGGCTGATCAAAGCCAAGAACCTGGGCAAGACTGAAATGGCCCGCTTGACCGGCGGCCTCAATATCCCCGGGCTCCTCTAGATGCAGGTCATACCGCCGGCCCTGGAACGGTTGATCAGTGATCTCAACAGACTGCCGGGCATTGGCCGCAAAACCGCGACCCGCCTGGCGCTCTTCATGCTTCGCCGACCGGCGGCCGAGGCCAGGACTCTGGCGCAGGACCTGCTCCTGCTCCACGAGACCATCCATCTCTGCAACCAGTGCTTCACCTTTTCCGAAACCAATCCCTGTGCCATCTGCGGCAATGCCAACCGTAACCCGCGACTGGTCTGCGTGGTGGAAGAACCGGGCGACCAGATCGCCATCGAAAAAACCGGCGCCTTTCGCGGGGTCTATCATATTCTCCATGGGGTTATCGCCCCGATGGACGGCATCGGCCCGGATGAACTCAAAATAAGGGAACTGCGGCAGCGGGTCGCCTCCGGCAAGGTCGACGAGGTGCTGATTGCCACCAGTTCCACGGTGCCCGGCGAGGCAACCGCCTCCTACCTGGCCGACATGCTCCAGGATGCTGAGATCAAGCTCAGCCGACTGGCCTGCGGCATTCCCATGGGCATGGACATCAAATACGCCGATGAACATACCCTGGCCAAAGCCATCGAATCCCGTCAATCGCTTAAAGACCCACTCTGAAGACCGGTTACATCCGTCGGGATCGCCGACGGATGCTATGCGTACCCTCAGCCGCGCATTGGTCATCCTGACCGGTCAAAGATCGCCCGGTCACCTCTCCCTCCAGCCTCTCTCGGCACAACCCTCACGCCGCCTTGAAAAGCCGCAGATTGGCCTCCAGCACTGCACCGGCGAGCAGGTCGTCCATGGCTTGGAGAAAATGTTCGGCCTGCAGGCCTGGAACCAGTCCGTGCCGGTGCATTTCGGACAATACCGCGATGTTCTGCATTCTGGGGTCAGGGATGTCCGGCCTGGCCACCTGATACACGGTAATCCCCCGCTGGCCGCCGGCTGCTTCGATATCGGCGGCACTGACCTCTGGCTCATTGCCAAGACGAACGCCCAGCGGCTGCACCACCGTATCGTAATACATAAGCGTGCCCTGATCCCGCAGCGCCACCTGCAAGCCCCGCAGCGCCTCATGCCGCTCAAGGGCGACCACCAGATCGGCGGATCGGGCGCGGATCATCGGCGTAAAAACCACTGTTCCGAGGCGGATCTGAGAGATCACTGTGCCGCCGCGTTGGGCCAGTCCGTGGGTATCAACCGCCTTGGCGGTATAACCGGCATAATCGGCGGCCCGAAGCAGGATCTCACTGAGCAGGCCGATGCCCTGACCGCCGACACCGCAGAGATAGATATTGCATGCTTGCATACGTTGATTCCTTGGTGGTCTTTACCGGGTGATCGCTTTGGTTGGGCAGGTCTGGAGACAGGAACCGTCACCGATGCAAATATCCCGGTTGACCGTCACGGTATTGTCCGGCGCCCGCGTAAAACTTGGACAGCAGAAGTCCTGGAGGCAACTATGAATTCTGGCGCATTTATCCTGATCGATCCTGACGGGATGGGGGACAGCCCCGCTCTTTTTCCTCAGGTTACGGGCAAAAAGAAGCATGCAGGGATGACGGGCAATCACCACGCTGAAACCATCAAGGGCCAGTGCTTCTCGCACCATCTCGCCCAATTCCCGCTGACGATAGGTGTCAATTTCAAAAATATGTTTGACGCCTAACCCCTCAAGCACCTGGCGAATTGGAATGGCTTCAACCACCTCGTTAAAATTGCGGCCGGAAGCGGCATGGTCCTGATGCCCGGTCATGGCCGTGGTCCCGTTTTCCATGATGATTAAGGTAAAATGGTGACGATTAAACAGAGCGTTGACAATTCCGGGGATACCTGCATGGAAAAAGGTGGAATCACCGAGAAAGGCGACCACTTTCCGTGCATCGTTGAACAGACTCAGCCCTGTGCCGATCCCCGGGGAAGCGCCCATACAGAGCAGGACCTCGCCCAGCCGATAGGGTTCCTGGAACCCGAGGGTGTGACAACCGATATCGGCCACGGTAATAGTGCCGTCGTCGGGCAGCGCCTGCTTGATGGCATGAAAAGCACTCCGGTGACCGCAGCCCGGACACATCTGGGGAGGACGCGGCGGCAGCGGCGCGATCGTCGTCTCGGTCCAGGTTTTCCTGGCCGGAACGATCTCGGGCCAAGTCTGGTGCAGGATATCCTGAACTTTATCCGGGGAGTACTCTCCTATCCAGTCGTCAATCACCGCCTTGCCCAGGATTCTGGTGGTCAGCTGCAGGTCATAAGCAAGCGCCTTCACCTCCTTTTCCAAGGTATCATCGAGTTCTTCCAGTACCTTGACTTCCCGGTGAGCGGCAAGGAATTCGGTGATGATCCGCACCGGTACCGGGTACGGCATGGCCAGTTTGAGGATATCGGGTTTATCGGCAAGCGGCGCCAGAACATCCTGGACCGAGAGGCACACCATCCCGGAGACGATGATTCCCAACGGGCTGCCGTGGTTGATGATGCGATGCAGGTTACGGCCGTCGACCCATTGCTCGACCCGCTGCAGATCGCTCAAGGCTTGGCGCTTTTTGGGATACACGGCCGAAACCAATGGAATATAAGGGCCGTTGGCCGGATCGAACCGTGGGGTGTTCTCAGGCGGCTCCGGACGCCAACCGCTGAAAAAAACCCGCTCTTTAGCGTGGCAGACATGGGTGGTGAGCCTGAGGATAACGGCCTTGCCCATGGTCCTGGCCAGTTCGGCGGCCTCCTTATAATACACATAGGCCTCGGTGGGGTTGGCGGGTTCCAGGACGGGCGTATAGCTCATATAAGCATAGTGGCGATTATCCTGTTCGTTTTGCGATGAATTGGCTCCGGGATCGTCACCGAGCACAATGATCAATCCGCCGATAAGATGCAGCAGGCTGAGTTGGACAAAAGAATCCGCGGCCACATTAAGCCCGACGCTCTTGAAAAAGACCGTGGCCAGATGCCCATTGAGCGAGGCGCCGAAAGCAACCTCGGTGGCCACCTTTTCATTGGTGGAAAACTCGAAATAAAAAGGGCGCTGCGCCACCGGTATCGACTGGATTGCCGTGGCTATCTCAGGGGTCGGAGAACCGGGGTAGGAGGTCACCACCCGGGTTCCGGTTTCAATCATGGCCCGTACCAGCGCCGTATTGCCCATGACAATTTCCGAAAACGACGCCCGGGTCAACAGCATGTCACCCATATTTTTCATACAATTCCTCTCAGGCTGGCAATGGCATGGAAACCAAACCACGCTGGTCAGTATTTCTCCAAGCTACCCTCTCGTCCTGTTCTACTCTTTCCAGAGGCCAGACATCGTAAAAAAAAACTTCCCCGCACCGCTTAATCGTACTCCTCCGCGCCGGATACCCGGGTGACCAACACCTTATCGATACGGTTATTGTCCATATCGATGATTTCGAAACGGTACCCATGGCTCTCGAAATAATCAGCCTCTTGGGGTATTTTGCCGAGCATATGGATGGCAAAGCCGCCCAGCGTATGAAAAGTACTGTTTTTTTCGCCCGGCAAGTCCTGATTGATTTCCAGCAAAAATCTGACCCGATCGACCGTGACGCCGCCGTCAATCAGCCAGGAGCCGTCCTCGCGTTCGATGAAATCGTGTTTGGGGGTCAGCCCGGAGGAAGGCACTTCGCCGACAATGGCGGTGAGGACATCGGTCAGGGTGACCAGCCCCTGGACATCCCCATATTCATCAACCACCAGGGCACATTGCAGATATACTTTGCGGAAATTCTCCAGCAACTGGGTGGTGGTCACATATTCCGGCACATACAGCGGCTGACGCAGGTACTGTTCGATGGCCAACGGTTCGCAGGCCAATGCGGCTTTGAGCAGATCAGCGGTCCGTAGCAGTCCGAGGATATCGTCAAGCCCCCCGCGACAGACGATGACGCGGGAAAAAGGGCAGGTTGCCAAAAGGGAGCGAACCTCGGCCTCCGGCTGGTTGATATCCAGCAGGTAGATATCCTGACGATGGGTCATGATCGCCACGATGGGCTGTTCGTCAAGCCGCAGGACATTGGAGACTAAAACCCGTTCGCTTTCATGAAACACCCCGGCGTCGGCACCTTGTTCCATCAAGAGCTTGATCTCTTCATTGGTAACGGATAATTCTTCCCGATTGTGCGCGCCCGTCATCTTGAGCAGCAGGTTTGAGGAAACCGAGAAGAACCAGACCAGGGGCTTGGCCGCGCGGGCCAGCATCTTCATCGGTACCCCGACCAATGAAGCGATCCGTTCCGGTTCCTGCATGCCGAGCCGTTTAGGCACCAATTCGCCGACGACCACGGAAAAATAGGTGAGCAGAATCACCACGATGGTCAGGGCGATCACCCGGGCGTGGGGCTCCAGCACCGGAACGCCGGCGAGCAAGGTTGCCAGAGGGTCGGCCAAAGCATTTTCGCCGATGGCGCCGCTGAGGATGCCCACCATGGTAATGCCAACCTGGACCGTGGACAAAAAGGCGGACGGGTTGTTTTTGAGTGCCAAGGCCGATCTGGCGCCTCGCCGGCCATCGTTTGCCAGTTTTTGCAGGCGCGCATCCCGTGATGCAATGACCGCAATTTCCGACATGGCAAAAACGCCGTTCAAAAAGATGAGCAGCAGTAATACAATGATATCCATGGATCATTCCCAGATGGAGTTGATTGACGATGTTTTCGGCAGCGCAGGTCCGCCTTGCCGGGAAGAAAGCCAAAATAAAATTTTTACACTCTATAATTGATGAGTTACACGCTTCCGTGCAACCTCTCGGCGAAACGCTGCACAACCAACACCCAGCAGTAACTTTTTTCTACCATGCCCCGGGAAAATTGACAATCGATGGAAACCCAACGTTTATCGGATTCCTGCATCCCTGTTCGCTCTCCCCTCGGTGCGGGCAAAGAACACCTGACCCGCCAATTCGCCCCTACCGGCCTCTGCAGGGCCAAGCATTATGATCGTACCCAGCTGAAAATGTTGACGTTTTAAAACTATTTGCATACAATTTCCCCAAGTGTTTCCCGCAACCCTTGTTTGCTGAATGATGTCCCGGGATGCAGGGATTCACTTTTCGCCTACCGATGTCCTGATCTTGTGCTACAATACCGCATTACGTGTCGCTTGTACTTGCGGCCCTGACTTCGATGCCGGCCGGTCCGCCGATCGATGCCCCCCTGAACACAGCACCAAGGAGATGTGATGATTAATCTGATTGAAGCCGATATCACCACCCTGAACGTCGATGCCATTGTCAATGCCGCCAACGAAACCCTACTCGGCGGCGGCGGTGTCGACGGCGCCATCCATCAGGCTGCGGGCCCGGAACTCCTGGAGGAATGTCGGAAAATCGGCGGCTGCAAAACCGGACAGGCCGTGCTCACCAAGGGGTATAACCTGCCGGCCAAATACGTCATCCACACCGTGGGCCCGATCTGGCAGGGCGGCAACAGCAATGAACCGGCCCTGCTGGCGAGTTGTTACCGTAAATGCCTGGAACTGGCGGTACAGCACAACCTCGAGTCCATTGCCTTTCCGGCCATCAGCTGCGGCGCGTTCGGTTTCCCCCTGGACGAAGCGGCCGATGTCGCCGTCGATACCATCCAGAGTTTTCTGGACCGCAACCACAAACCCAAGGAAGTGTACATCGTCTGCTTGCAATCCAGGGCCAGGCTCGCCTTTGCCCAGGCCATCCATGGGCTGGATTGACCTCGACCGGGTAAGTTTTTTTTTTGATGCAAACCCGTCGATGATTGGCCCCATGCCATACCGCAACCACCATTCCGGGAACTGTTTACCTACGGTTCGCTGATGTGCGGCGATAGCATGGCGTTTGTAGACGGGACGAACCCTATCCCGGGGTGGTCGCCGATAAAAACAACAAAAAACCACCAAACAATTTCACTACAGATCAGGGCGAACCCGGGAACTTGAAGCTCCCCGCTCCCCTTTCCCCAGGCAAGGAGTTGCCATGCGCATAGGAATCGATATCGGCGGCACCCATACCGACGGCGTTCTCATCGACGGAACCCGGCTGGTGGCGGCCGCCAAAGCCCCGACCAATCATGCCAATCTGTTGGAATCGATCACTGGAGTACTGCATTCCATCCTCGATAACCAGGACCCCACCCTGGTGGGCACCATCAACCTGAGCACCACCCTGACCACCAATGCCATCATCACCGGCACGACCGATCCGGTGGGTATGCTGGTGGTGGGCGGACCGGGCATTGCGCGGAAAACTACCGGATCGGCGATCATTTTCATCTCATCCCCGGCAGCCTTGATCACCTCGGCACCGAGACCTCGCGTCTGGACACCGACCAACTCGAGCAGGCCATCGCCGACTGCCGCGCCCAAGGAGTGCGGCGGTTCGGGGTGGTGGCCAAATTCTCGCCGCGCAACCCGGTCCATGAAAACCAGATGCTCGCACAACTGGGCGAACGATTCGATTTCGTCTCCACCGGTCACCTGATTTCCGGCCAGCTCAATTTCGGCCGCCGGATCCACACCGCCTATTACAATTCCGCGGTGTCACGGACTTTCCGCAGCTTTGCCACCGCGCTGACTGCCGGCCTCAGGGGCTTCGATATCCAGGCCGAAGTCAATATCCTCAAGGCGGATGGCGGCACCATGCCGCTGGCACGTGCTCTGGAAGCCCCGGTTCAATCGATTTTTTCCGGGCCGGCCGCCTCGGTTATGGGGATCCTGGCCACGGCCCCGGTCGACGCCGATGTGCTCATGCTCGATATCGGCGGCACCACCACCGATATTGCCCTGTTTGCGGCCGGTCAGCCCCTGCTGGAACGGGAAGGCATCGCCATTGACGGCCACCCCACCCTGGTCCGAGCCATCCATGTCGAATCCATCGGCATTGGCGGCGATTCGCTGATCAATATCAACAACCCCGGCGGCGTCCAGACCGGACCGCAACGGCTCGGACCCTGCATGGCCCAGGGCGGCCCCGCCCCTGCCCTGATGGATGCCCTCAATGTTCTGGGCCTGGCGAATTTCGGGGACAGCGAACATTCCCGCAACGGTCTGGAGACCCTGGCTGCTCTCCATGGCCGCAAAGGACGGCAGTTGGCCAAGGAGGCGGTGGAAAGCGCGGTCAACGCCATCAGCGCCAAGATTGAGGAATTACTAGCCCTGGTCAACTCCAAACCGGTGTACACCATTGCGGAGATACTTGAAGACCGCGAGATAAACCCTCAGCAAATCATCATTATCGGCGGGCCTGCCGCTGTTTTCAAAGAACTGCTCGGCTCCCGACTGGGCATGCAGGTTACCGTGCCGCCGCTGCACGGCGTCACCAATGCCATCGGTGCCGCCCTCACCCGTTCCACCAGCTATCTGGCCCTGACCGCTGACACGGCCAAAGGCAAGCTCTCGGTGCCGATGCTTGGCATCTTCCGCCCGATCCCCCGCAGTTTTGATCTGGACACCGCCATCGCCGAAGCCAAAACCCTGTTGATCGGCGACCTGGAACAGGCGGGGATCAACCTCCCGGCCAGCGAGATCCAGATAACCCAGGCCGATACCTTTAACATGGTGGAAGGCTCGTACACCGCCGGTAAAAACATCCGGGTGGTGGCCCAGGTCCAGCCTGCGGTGATCGCCCGATT
>CAIMMA010000702.1 GCA_903842475.1 uncultured bacterium | reverse complement strand
TAACAATAAAGGCGGAATACAGGTGCATTGTGTCGAATGTCACCTTCCACCCAAAGGACAAGGCTACCTTGTAGAAAAAACCAAGCTTGGACTCAAAGATGTTTACGGTTACCTCTTCAAAGATTCGGCTGAATTTAACTGGGAGATGAAGTCTGAACTGGAACATGCAGTGAAGTATATCCCGAATGCATCGTGCAAGCATTGTCACCAGAACCTGTTCCCGAAAGATTTAGTGGACGCAGGCATAGCGGCCCACCTTTACTACGAAAATAACGAGAAAAAGCTGGATTTGCAGTGCATCAGTTGCCACCTCGACGCCGGGCATTATGACCCAAACTACAAGCATGGCAAGATGACCGGCATACCGGGGCAAGCCGACGGCAACACCGACAGTTCGAAACCCGTTTTTGAACTGGCAACCACCGTAACAACTTTTGCCGATTACACCGAGCAGATTCCAGGCACATCCGTGTCGTTCGAGATGATAGCTATCAAAGGCGGCACCTTCGGCATGGGTAGCCCCGAAAAAGAACCTTTCCATCAGCCCGTCGAATCGCCGGTGCGCCAGGTTACGGTCAGCCCATTTTTCATGGCCGAAGTGGAAACAACCTGGGAAGAGTACTGGGCATTTTACGGTAACACAATGAGCGAAGGGCGCACTCCGCCCGAACAGATTTATGCCAACAACAGTAACCCGAACGTGGATGCCATTTCGGGTCCAACCCCGCCTTATGGACGACCCGATCAGAACTGGGGTTTTGGCAAACGCCCGGCAATTACCATGACCCATTATGCGGCGGAAACCTTCTGTCAGTGGCTCTCAAAGAAAACCGGCAAAAAATACCGCCTTCCTACAGAAGCCGAATGGGAATATGCAGCGCGCGGTGGCACCGAAACTCCGTATTTCTTTGACGGCAAACCTGATAAATTTTCAAACAAAGGAATATGGCGTAAATTCTCGGATGCCGATACCGACCCGATTTCGCAATACATCATTTATGCAAACAATGGCAAAGGCAAAACGCATTTGCCTGAAGAGGTCAAACCTAATCCGTTCGGCCTGAAAAATATGCTGGGCAATGTAATGGAATATTGTGCCGACCGCTATGCACCCGACGCTTATGCCAAAAACAGCGGGAATGTGGCTAACCCACTCGTAACTGAAGGCGAAAATTGGGTTGTGCGTGGTGGCAATTATAGTTCGGATGCAGCCGACGTGCGCGCGGCAGCCCGCGACCACAGTCAAAACGATGCATGGCTGAAAACCGACCCGCAACAACCCAAAAGCATCTGGTGGTATTCCGATGTTAAAGGCATCGGTTTCAGGGTTATTTGTGAGCCAGACAATTCAATAAAAATTCAATAGATAACTGACTATCCACATTTAAAATTTATCCGTTATGAAAAAAGGTGTTGACAGACGTTCATTCTTGAAAAGCTCGGCTTTGGCCGGGGCATTGGGCGCAATTGGTACAGGAAGTGTTGCCGCGTTGTCATCGTGCAGCAGTACTCCAAAAATACAGCCTTTGAAAGAGCCTGGCTCTTATTACCTACCCAACCTGGTTGATATGGCTACAGACGGAAAACCGCTGAAAGCCGGGATAATTGGCTGTGGCGGGCGCGGCTCAGGCGCAGCGTTTAATTTCCTTAACGCGTCCGCTAATGTTACGATTGTGGCTTTAGGCGATACTTACGCCGACCGTCTGGAAGGATTAGCTGAAAAGCTGAAAAAAGAGAAAAATATTGACATTGCAGCAGACAAAAAATTTGTAGGACTCGACTCATATCAAAAAGTTATTGACAGCGACGTGGACGTGATCATTACCGCTACGCCACCCAATTTCCGCCCGGAAATTTTCAAGTACGCGGTGGAGAAAAACAAACATTGCTTCCTCGAAAAACCGATTTGCGTTGATCCGGTAGGTTACCGCACCATTGTGGCTACTGCCAAACAGGCTCAGGCAAAAGGCCTTTGCGTGGTAACCGGTACGCAACGTCACCATAAACGCGACTATGTAGCTTCATATGAACAAATCATGAATGGGGCTATCGGCGAAATAACCGGAGGAACAGTTTACTGGTGTGGCGGTATGCTCTGGTTTAAGGAACGCGATCCGAAATGGTCTGACCTGGAATGGATGATCCGCGACTGGGTAAACTGGGGATGGCTTTCGGGCGACCATATTGTTGAACAGCACGTTCACAATCTGGATGTATTCACTTGGTTCTCCGGATTGAAACCAAAATCAGCACTTGGATTCGGTTCGCGCCAACGTCGTGTTACCGGTAACCAGTTCGACAATTTTAGCGTCGATTTTGAAATGGAAAACGGTATTCACATTCACAGCACTTGCCGCCAGATCAGCGGAACAGAAGGTGGCGTATGGGAATTTATCCAGGG
>CAIMMA010000701.1 GCA_903842475.1 uncultured bacterium | reverse complement strand
GTCCGCCGCCATTGCCTCCAAAAGGTGCGAAGCATCCCAGGAGGGATTGAAGCGGGTGTCAAACCCGGCCATCCGCAGGTAGCGGGCGAGCCGACCGACGTTGACGTCGACGATAAATCGCAGCGATGGCGGCGGGTTGGGGCGCAGCAGGGTCGGGGTGGTGATGTCCCAGGGAGACGGGATCGGGTAGACGTCGAATTGCTGACCGGCTTCAACCCGATGGGAAAAATCGGTGGTCCGGCCGTTGCAGGTAATCCTGTCCACCTCGGTGTGCGGCAGGCCGAAGGACTCCAGCACATCTTTGATCGAAGCGGCGCGGGTGACCGGCGTCATGATCGGCTGCCTCAGCCTCCAGCGAGGCCGGAGCAGTTGGGGTAAATCCCCGTGGAGATGATAAACGGCATTCATGTTAGTCAGCGCCAGAGAGGAAAGGAAACGAACGCCACTCCCTGTTGCCGGGTCGGGTATCCCGGCAGCAGGGGCGGAACATCGGCATGTAGGTACACTTTAATGCCGGGCATACATCCCGGCCAGACCTTGCGCCGTCTTTTGCAGTTCCTCAATCAGTGCGGGCGGCTCCAGCACCTGCGCCGCCTCGCCCCACGACAAGATCCAGCGTTTTAATTCCAGGAGATGGTTGACGGTCAGCGAGAGGATCAGCGCCCCGTCCGGTTGTTCCGCCACAGTCTGGGAGGGATGCCAGATCCGTTCCCGCACGTAGTCGGCGGCAGAGCGGTCGAACCGGATCTTCACTTCGATATCATCGGCCCCCCAATGGATACCGAACTGACTGGCGGAGAGTTGCCGGAAATCAAAATCCTTGGGCAGGGTAAAGCGCTCCTTCAATTTTCTGGCCGTGATCATGCGGGCCAGGCTGAAGGTGCGGATGGTCTGCCGCAGATGGCAAAAGCCCACCACGTACCAATCCCCCTCGAACCGCACCCCATGATACGGATCAATCCGCCGCCATGCCGGATCCGCACCGGGACTCCGGTATTCGATTTCCAGCCGGGTGGCACTCCGCAGACAATCGAGCACGGTTGCAAACAGTTCGGGCAGGATGACCGTGGAAAAGGGCGGAAAAACGGTGAACAGTCCCTGGTCGTTGCCCGGTCGAGTCGCCACCTTGTCCGGCAGGGAATCCTCGATTTTTTGAAACACCGAGCGCAGGCTGTCGTAGATGGGCGTGCCCTCGTATTGGGCCAGGAGTTTGTCGGCCAGATAGATGGCGAACAGGTCGCTATCGCGGATGTTAATGGCCGGCAGTTGATACTGCTCCTCGGTGTAGAAGAACCCGCGATGTTTGGCCGAATATTCGATGGGTGCATCAAGGTCGTAACGCATGTAGTCGAGATCGCGTTGAATAGTCTTGGAGCTGGTCTCCCACTCTTCGGCAAGGGAGGAGCGGTTGGGGAACCGCTTCTCTCGGATTTTTCGGTCAATGAACAACAGGCGCGTATGCTGAGGTTTGTATTTATTAGCCATTGGCTTCCCAAAATATTTTTTATTTTTCTGGTGGGACGCTATTTGTCCCACCACCTAGGGTAACGTGCAGGCATGCAAAACACCAAACCCTTTTTCATCAGGAGGAAAAGAACATGGGATACCTTATTGCTTATCTGTTGTTTGCGCTGGTGGTCGACCTGCTGCTGGAGATTGTCGATCCGCAAAGACGCAGCCCCAACACCATTGCCATCCACAGGCGGTTGTGGAACGACAGCCTCTTTGATTGCAGGTCACGGGGATATTCAACGGAGACGCCTACCCTCCGGCGACCCCATCGAAGGCTTGCCGCACCTTTGAAAGGTTGATGGCCGTGACGAGAGCCGGGTACCTTCGACCTCACATCTGTT
Organism: uncultured bacterium; assembly: GCA_903842475.1. Taxonomy (GTDB): domain Bacteria; phylum Desulfobacterota; class Desulfobulbia; order Desulfobulbales; family Desulfobulbaceae; genus Desulfobulbus. Next base: position 85 of record CAIMMA010000701.1, on the reverse strand, counting down.
CGTACCAATACTTAGGCCGGGCCTCCAGCGCGATACAACCCTTATGTACTCGACACTTGCATCTAGCCTTCAACAGCACAAACTG
>CAIMMA010000700.1 GCA_903842475.1 uncultured bacterium | reverse complement strand
GGCCAACGTGATCTGGCGGGGTTGGCACTCTTTGTTTTGCTGGCGCTCCTGGGCAATGCCTTTATCTGCGGGGTGCTCTCAAATCCCCACGACCGATATCAAAGCCGGCTGGTCTGGCTGGCGAGCCTGGTCGTCGGCATGGCGCTGCTGCGCTGGCGGCAACGTTCGTCCAAGAGACTAACGGGCTGTCGATGAATACCGGCGCAAAGGGTGTATTTATTGGGTTTCGGTGGGTTGGGAACGTGTCCCTTATTGGTTCATGCTGAACAAACGGAGGTCGAGCGATGCCGCCATGGCGGCGTACCCAGCATCGCTTGGGTGCAAATGGTCGCCGCTGTCAAAGGCGGGCCAAAAGCGCTCGGGATGGGCGGGGTCGCGGACCACCTGATCAAAATCGACGATCGCGTCGAAGGCGCCAGCCGTGCGAATCCACGCATTGACGGCTTGGCGCTTTGCCTCGGCTTCTTCCATGCGCGCTGATCCCTTGGCGCTATTAATGGGCAGCAAGGTGGCCCCCCAGATTTTAATGCCTTTTTCATGGGCGCGGTTGATCAGTACTCGCAGGCCTTCAATAATTTGTTGTTCGGAAACATGATCATTGTGTCCTGCCAACAGACCAGCGGCGCTGATGTCGTTTATCCCCGCCATAATCAGAACCCAGCGTACCCCGGGTTTGCTCAGGGCATCGCGATCAAATCGCGACAGCACGCTCGGTCCCATGAATGGCTGCCCGGGGCCGTCCTTGAGGATTCGATTACCACTGATGCCGGCATTGACGACAGCGATTGACGCGAGCGCCGGGTCGTCTTGGAGTCGTGCAGCGAGCGCATCCGGCCAACGTCTGTTAGTGTCTTCCGTTGAACCAACGCCATCGGTGATTGAATCGCCAACAATCACGATGCTATGCGCGTCTGCGTCGGCAAGGACCTCCACATCGGTCAAGAAAAAGCGATTTTTGAAAGTTGCGCCAACAGGAAACACCTGTGCGGCGGTGGCGTCACCGGTTCGCGTAATGTACCCAGTCCGGAGTGCTATGCCATGCATGGTTGCAGGCCCCGTGTGCGTGGGCAGATACAAACTCACTGCTAACTCTTGCAGCGCTGTGACCTTCATTCTGACGGGGTCACTCAAGGCACTGTCACCTTTGCCAATGGTGACGGCCGACTTGCCGCCAAACGTCAGTGCATGATCGCTTCCCGGCACAATGGCCGCGCCGTTGTCATGCAGTGCGACATGCACGGGACCAATGATTACCGGCCCCGTGCCCAACAAATTGGAGAGGCGGATACGCAGGCTCGATCCACCGAGGCTGGTTCGTATGATCTGGCGGACCGTCTGCGCCTGCAGCGGCGGACCGGCGGAATCCGGAACAGCTGCCCAGGAAGCAACCCATCGCTCGTCCGCGACTGACTGGATGGGCAGCGCCGAGGCCAGGAAACAGAAGAGCACTCCGAATGCTGCATGTCGCAGCCTTGAACGATTCATGATCTGGCACCCTTTGGAAAAATAAAAACCTCATATAATCGATCTGTTTCAGGCCCGAAAGAAATGGTACTGGCCAATGATCAACGACCAGATCGTGCAGGCAGTAATTGAAAAGGCCCTTCCCCCACCAGAAAGAGAAATTCAGATTCAGTTTGCAGTAGAAAATCGAGCAATTGTTCAGCTTGTAGTTTTTTGGATCCCAAGTGCAGGTCGGATATCCAGATCGACCTGAATTGGAGTTGCGCCATGTGTCCTTCCTTCGGGTACACCTTGGTTGTGGGTTAAACTCTCGTTTACATTTGAAGTCAAAAATCATTTCTGCTTTCTTGCCAATATTGTACCCCCGTTGTTAATCTTTAATCACGATTCTGTTCATTTCCGATTGGAGATTTTAGGGGTTAGATTGGCGAACGGGACTGGCTTGAAAGGTGAGCGGTTTGGTCAGAAATACCTATCAAAATTGACCAGTGACGAGGGTGAATGACCCACAGGGGATAAGTTTACATTTCGTTTTGGTTGGATCCATGTTAGATAATCATGAATTGATGGAAAAACAGCGAGTAAGAGAGACTCTCTTGCTAAGAAATTCAGGGCTATGGCATGGATCAGATTCAAGTAAAACATATAAGCTATAACGTTCACCCAACCATGGAGCAAAAACCCTTCCACAGTGCTCCTCGTTATGAAAGGTTTGGCTTGTCCGCAACGGGCTTTCGTTTCTTTCTCCTGCTGCTGATCAACTGTTATGCGCCTATTTTACTGCTATGGTCAGGCGCTATTCCTTTCGCCTACCGGTTTCATGTACTGGCTGTTGTCCTGCTGAGTTTCATTCTGCACAGCATTCACCGAGGCTACAGCTTGCAGGATTTGGGATTCACCCTGGGAGACAGCTGGAATTCGATCCGCTGGAATCTCATATTCTGCGCCTTCGGCGGAATCGGCTTGTATCTCGCCTATCGGACAGGCTTATCGATGCCTCGAACTTACAGTTATTCTCTTGCTTGTTTTTTCTTTTATATTTTGATCCTCAGTCCGGTTCAAGAACTCATTTTTCGAGGCATCATGTTTGCCGAGATGAAGAGATGTCGGATCCTTGAACCCAAAATGATGCTCCTGATTTCAACCGTCACCTTCTCTTTTCTCCATGTCATCTACAACCATCCTCCGTTACTTCTGATAACCTTTGTCAGTGGCCTTGTCTGGGGGGGGATTTATCTGCGCTGGCCCTCAATTTGGGGCGTCTCGCTTTCTCATTCCCTGCTCGGCGCTCTGGCGATGTTTCTCGGGGTGCTGTAGAGCGATTAGAATTGTTCTACCCCTTCAAAGCCCTGATTCTGCTCTCTTCAATCCTCCCCATCATGCGACAGACGATTCATTTTTTCTGTTCAGGGGATGTTTTTCAGAGCGCTTGCGTTCCATCAGGCCGAAAAACCGAAACGCTATCGGGTAACTGCAGAATGCCAGTGGCAAGGCCAGGGTGCAGCCACCGACAAGCAGGACGATACCGGCATCAAAACCCATCTTTCCAAGCAGGGGCAGCGCCTCAACCATCCCCATGTGCTGCACCTGTTCAATCGTGGTTCGCAGCACTTCCCAACTCGCCTTTTCTGACAGGAAAAAATTGCCAACCAGCCAGGCCAGATAATAAAGGGGAACATAGGTCAGGGGATTGCAAAGGATCGTGCAGGCAAGCAAGGCGGCGACCGTGCTGCCACCGATACCCATGGTGATCAACACTATCAGCACGGACTTCAACGGCATCAGCGGGGCGATTCCGATAAAAATCCCTACGGCGGTGCCTTTGGCAAGGGACGTTGGCGAACCTTGCAGTTGCCTGAACTTTTGCATGAGGCGGGAGAGGAAATTTTTCAGGCGCATTCTCAGGTTGTTGCAGGGGCATTTAAGATTAATTTCACCATGGATATCCTCAAGATATTTATCCCCGCATGCTCACGTATTGTAATAATACCAAGTTTCCTGATGGACCGGCGTAGCGGGCGTGCTCAGATACCGCATCCGTTTCATCTCGCTCCGCCCCCGGGTGACCGTATCAAGAATCAATCCGCAGGCCATGCAGAGAAAGCTGATAATCATCATGCTCATGGAGAGCACAGCGGTGGGCAAACGCCGGACCAGTCCGGTGGCAATGAACTCACTGAGGATAGGAAGCATGAGGACAACCGAGGTGAGGCAAAAAAACAGGGCCAGCAATGAGAAAAAGGACATGGGTTTTTCTTCTTTGATGAACACCAAGATCATCCACAGAATGCGAAACCCGTCTTTAAAGGTGCAGAGTTTGCTGGTCGAACCGGTGGGGCGGTCCTTGTAGGTCGTGCCAACCTCGGCGATCGGCATCCGTAAATGCAGGGCATGGATGGTGAGTTCGGTTTCGGTCTCAAACCCTACGGCGAGCGAGGGAAAACTTTTCACATACCGCCGAGAGAAAACGCGATAGCCGCTCAGCATATCCTTGAGGCGATTGCCAAAGGTCCAGGCCACAATGCCGGTCAGCAACCAGTTACCGAAACGATGTCCTGGGCGGTAGGCTTCCTTGATGTCAGTCACCCGGGCGCCGTTGACCATGTCAAGCTGCTGGTCGACCAGCAGCTTGATCATTTTAGGGGCCGCCGTCGCGTCATAGGTCGAATCGCCATCGACCAGGACATACACCGCGGCTTCAATATCGGCAAACATCCGGCGGACCACATTACCTTTCCCCTGGAGCGGTTCGGAGCGGACGATGGCGCCTGCCGCCGAGGCAACCTCGACGGTGCGGTCTTTGGAATTGTTGTCGTATACAAAGATCTGCGCTTCAGGCAGGGCGTGGCGGAAGTCACGGACCACTTCTCCAATGGTGGCTTCTTCATTGAAACAGGGGATCAGGACGGCGGTGTTCGGTGTCGTATTCATGGGATCACGGCGAGTTGATGGGTTGGCTGCATATCGCAGAGTGCAAGGTTGGTTCCCGGTTCGAATCAGGGCTGAGGTTGTCAGGCGATGGCAGGATGAATGGTTCGGCACGCCGGCAGCAAGGCATGGTTCGGCAAGGAAGCCGGCGCCTTGTCGAAGTCTGTTTCCTGGACAGCCTCGCGTGAGCGTGTGATGTCGCTCCTTTTGCGGTTCAGCGCTTCCAGTCTGTGAACCGGTCCTCGCAAGAGCGTGTCGAGTAAGGCGGCGATTTCATCGGCACAGCGGTTGGCGTCAATCGAGAGCTGCAAAACGCCGCCGGCCGCCTTGTTGACTGCCTTGATCCTGGTGGAAACCTGCTGGGTGTTTTCGGTGGTGCGGGTGGTCAGGTCGACAATCGCCCCGGTGAGATCCTTCTGGATATCCACCGCGCCACCGATGGCGGCGGTCACCTGCTTCAACTGGTGCGCCCCCTGGTCGATGGAGTCGAAACAGTCGATAAAGGTCTGGCAGGTGGCATTGATCGTTTCGATTTTCCCCAGGACATCGCGGGTTGCATGCGCCGTATCCTGGGAGAGTTTTTTCATTTCATCGGCAACCACGGCAAAGCCTCGACCATGGATACCGGCCTTCGCCGCCTCAATGGTGGCATTGATGGACAATATTTTGGTCTGATCGGTGATCACATGCACCGCCGCGACGATGGTGTTAATCTCGAACACCGACTGCTTGAGCCCGTCCAATTGTTGTCGTACCCGGCCTATTTCGCCGACAATATGCTGAACCTCGACGGCCTGGCCACCGAGTTGCGCATGGATATCAACGACCACGCTGCTGATTTGCTGGGACGAAGCCGCCACCTCATCGGTGTGGACGGCGGTGTCGCTGGCCAGAGCCGCGACATTTTTCGATTCCAATTCGGTGATGCCGGCAAGGTCCTGGAGGGACAGCGACATCCGGGCCATGTGCCGGACTTGATCGTCCAGGTGATGGATTGAGGCGGTCATGGTATCCACCAGGGTTTCGATGATCTGTTGCTCCTCGTCCTTACGTCCCTCTTCCTGCTTGAGTGCAAGCAGCACCTCGCGGAAGCGCCGAATCCCCGCACTGAGCACCCCTATCTGGTCGCGGCGTTCCTGCCAGGGGACTTCGGGATATTGACCGGCGCCGAGGGCTTCGACAATCGCGGTCAGCCGGTGGAGCGGTTTTTCGATGATGATGCGGGTCAGGAAAAAGAGGACCAGCACATTGGCGATAATGGTCGCCAGGCCGATGGAGAGGCTGAAGCGTCGCTGCTGCCTGTTGGCACTGGCCATCTCGTGCTCCATGGCGCTGATTTCGTCGACGTAGCCGAGGATTTCGTTCCTGGTTTTTTCGGCCTCGATACTTTTATCCGCGGCCACCTTGCGCAAGGCAGCTATTTTTTGCTCAAGATCGGAGGAACCGTTCTGGCTGGCATAGGCCGCCGCCACATGTTTCTGGAGGGTAAGCAGGTCTTCATCGGGATGGCTGCTGACCAGGCGCAATCGTTCGACGGTGTCGGTAAAGTTGCCCTGCGCATCAACCAGGCCGTGGGAAAACATGAGGTTGCCATTTTCGACCTGGACCACCGCCAGTCCTTTGGCGAGATCTCTTTTTTCGGTGCGGCTGAACCCCGCACCGTAGGCCTCGCGACCGGACACCTGCTGTTGCTCCTGCACCTGAAAATCGCGGGCTACCTGCGCCAGCAGCGCGGTTTTGGGGTCGGTTTGGAACAGGCGGGGCAGGGCCGTGAATTCCTGCTGTAGCTTGACGATGGTATCTCGAAGGTTGACATCCACTTGCTCTCGGATGGCCAGCACCTTGGCCACCATCTGCTCGATATGCAGGGTCGATTGGTAATTGATAGTGAGCAGGGCGCCGATAAAGCAATTGGAGGCCAGTGCTACGCCGATCAACAGTTTGGCGCCTACCGTCAGCCATCGCTTGTTTCCGTTTGTTGGTATGTTGTTGTTCACCGCAAAGTATCCTTGGTTATTTTTTGGTTGGCTCCGTTCAGCAGGCGGTCGTTAAAAGGTTGATAGCCGCTTTCGAGGTCGCTGGTTCAAGTTCATGGATGTAGAGGGAGCTGCCGGAGATATCCTTGGCATGATGCTTGGCGATGGCCGCCGCCTCCGAGAGGTCGATGTGGCAGTGCCATTCTGAAGGCTTGACCAACACCGCGCCAACGGACAGGGTCATCTGGCCGTATTGCCGCTCCCGGCCCTCCCGGTCGGTGGCCGTGATTTTGCAGCCGATATTGCCGTTGTAGAGGCCGCCGATGCTGTCGTCGAACTGCTGGAGGATGCGCCGGACCGTCGTCTGCCAGGTGGCGCTGTAAAAAATCGCCACAAAATCATCGCCGCCGATATGGCCGATGAAATCCTCCTGATCGTCGATGTTGGCGACCAGCAGCTCGGAGACGAATCGCAGCACCTGGTCGCCTCGGCTGAAGCCGAAAAAATCGTTGAAGGGCTTGAAGTGGTCGAGGTCGAAATAACAGACGACAAAAGGGATGTTCTGGCGGAACAGTTTCTGCAGCTGTTGCTGGATCGGCACATTGGCCGGTAACTGGGTCAGCGGGTTGGCGTGTCGGGCCCGGTTGACCTGCAGTTTGGTGATTTCATGGAGCAGATCGATCAACCGGCCTTTGCCGACCAGGCAGGAACCGTCGAGGATAATGAATTCGTCGGTGTAAAAGTCCAGAGAGGTGGTCAGGCGATAGCTGGCTTCTTCCAGGGGCAGGTTTTTATCCACCTGCATGATGTTGCGGTTCATGAAGCGGAGCACCGGCTGCTTGCCGTACAGGTCCTTGCCGTAGAGGCTGGCATAGATATCCATGAAGTCCCGGCGCAGGATCAAGCCCAGTACCTCGCTTTCATGCTCCACCACAATCGACTCCAGTTCAGGTGTGGAGGTGAAGAGCTCGCCGGCCTGGCCGACCTTGGTCGTGGCCTGCACCGAGATCGCCGGCCTGAGGAGGATTTCCACCGTCGGCGAGTCGTCTTCCTCGTAGCTTCGCAGTTCTTTGCGAAACAGCTTGGAGGCTATGGTTAACGGCGGCACCTCCACCGGCCGGCAGAAGTAATACCCCTGCAGCATTTCCACCCCGATCTTGCGCAGGGTCGCGTATTCTTTTTCGGTTTCGACCCCTTCGGTGATCACCCGACAGCCAAGCGCGGTGGCGGTTTTTAAAATGGCGCTGACAAACTGCTGCTTGGTGCGGTCCTGATCAACCCCCTGGATGAAATGGCGGTCGATCTTGACGATATCCGGGCGGATTTCGGACCACAGTTTCAGGCCGGAATATCCGGCGCCGAGGTCATCGAGGGCAACCCGGAACCCCATCTGCCGGTAATGGATCATGGCCTGCTGCATCAGCTGCACATCTTCAACCGGGTGGGTTTCGGTCAGCTCGATGATCACCTGGGAAGGGGTGAGTCCGGCCTCTTCGATCAGTTTCAAGGTCTGGCCTTCGCGGAAATGCTCATGGACCAGGCTGTACGGATCGACATTCATGAACAGTCGGCCGGGCAGGCCGAGCTGGGCAAATCGTTTGATCACCACCTCGCGGCAGAGGAGATCGAGTTCCGCCACGCAACCGGCCCAGGTCGCCGCCTCAAAGAGCCGGGTCGGAGCGTGGAGCACGGTGTTCACCGGGCCCCGGATCAACCCTTCATACCCATAGATCTGTCTGTTCTGAATGTGGACGATTGGTTGGAACACCGCCTTGACATTGTGCTGGCGGATAATGGTATGTAATAAATCTTCGGTTATCTGGTCCATGGTGCTGGTTGCATTTCCCGGTGGTATTCGATGGCAAGGTTAGTAATCCCAAGCCGCCGTTTTGGGCGGCCTGTTTTTCAATGGGTATATGTACCGGTAGTATGTTGCCGTTTGGTTAGGATACTATTTTGATTGGTTGCATTTTTTTTTAGGGGCCACACAGTGGTGGCCGTGGGGGAGGCAATCGAGCCGGTCGGAGAACAGCGGTTTTCAAGTGGTTGCAAGGTCGCTGGTCGGGAAAGGATGTTGACAATGGAGACACAATCTGTAAACGTCCACCACGGTTTCACCATTGGAGGAAAGCCACCGAGCAACCCGGACCCGAGACAACAGCTGCCGCCCATAGCGGCAACCGGTACCGGTCAGCGTGGCATCACAGCTTTGCCCGCCTGCGGCACGCAGGTAGTACGGCGCAGATTGACATGAAAGAGGATACGATACACACAAATGGCAGCTCTTGTTGACATGGCGCAGGCGAAATGGTCAGCCGTTTCGTCGGTGCTTACCCCCCCTGTCCGGCGCAGTCTGGCCCTGACCGCAGTCTGGCTGGTCATCGTCAATATTTTTGCGCTGCTGGCCTTTAATCGGCTGAACCTCGCCCCCGACACCGCCTTTGCTTGGTTGGCTTTGATCCCCATCGAGCATGTCCCGCAGAGCTGGGATCTCATTGGGCTGCATAACCGCTGGGATTCCTACTGGTACCTCGACATCGCCAGGAACGGATACTATCTGCGCGGTGAGCAGGATATTGCCAATGTCGTTTTTTTTCCGCTCTATCCGCTGCTGATGCGTCTGATGGCGCCGCTTGCAGGGGGCGATCTGGTGCTGGCCGGCTGGATAGTGAGCTGCCTGTTCCTGCTGCTGGCGGTCGTGATGCTGACCCGGTTGTGCCAGGAGTTTCATCCTGACATCGACCCCTGCCTTCCGGTTGCTTTGCTGCTGGTTCATCCCACCGCATTTTTTCTCAACGCGGTCTATTCCGAATCGCTGTTTCTGTTTCTGTCCCTGGCCACGGTGTTCTGGGCGCGGCGGGGCAGTTATGTAACCGCGAGCTTCTGGGCGGCCTTGGCTTCGGCCACGCGGATTGCCGGGGTATTTCTTTTCGTGGTGCTGCTGGTCGAATTTATCCGGGCCAACGGCTGGCGGGGCTTACTGACCCGTCGGGTCTGGCCGCTGGCCCTCGCGCCGCTGGGCGCCGTTGCTTTTTTTCTGTATCATTGGGCCGCCTTCGGCGATTTTTTCCTGTATCTCCATGTCCAGGACTCCTTCGGCAGAGACTTCACGGTCGATGTCGCCGATTTTTTTTATCGCAACAACACTGAACTGGCCAATAACCTGCTCGACTTCGCCTATGCGGGCCTGGCCGTCCTTTTCGGGATATTGGCGCTGTGGCGGGTCCGGCTTTCCTACGGCCTCTACATGCTGGTCTCGCTGAGTATCGCTTTGAGCACCGGATCGTGCCTGGCGATTTCCCGGTACAGCATGGTGCTGTTCCCGATCTATATCATCGGGGCCGGCATCCGTTCGCCCGTTGGCCGGGGTGCCTGGTTGTTGAGTTCGACGCTGCTGATGGCCCTCGATACCATCCGTTTTATCAACCATTATTGGACCAGCTGATGATGCCCTCTTCCGAAGGAGCCGCTTTTTCTCGGGCGACCATCCCCGATACCCGCGATATCCTGCCCATCGTCAGTATAGTCGTGCCCGCCTTCAACGAGGCCGAGAACATTCCGCTGCTCTATGGGCGAGCGAGCGAGGTTTTGCGGAAAATGGTCGATCAGCGCTGGGAATTGATCCTGGTCGATGATGGCAGCCGCGATGCCACCTGGTCGGTGATCTGCGGGTTGGCCGCCAGCGATCCCAAGATCCTGGGAGTGCGTCTGTCCCGGAATTTTGGTCACCAGTTTGCCCTGCTGGCCGGGTTGGAGATCGCCCGGGGCGAGGCGGTCATCACCATGGACTGCGATCTGCAGCATCCGGTGGAAATGCTCCCGGTGCTGTTTGAGAACTGGCGCGCCGGCTTTAAGGTGGTGAAGACCCTGCGCCAGGATGTGGGCGAGGTCGGCTGGTTCAAGGGATGGACTTCCCGCAACTATTATCGGGTGTTTTCCTATTTGAGCGGGGTGCAGTTGCAGCCCGGGGTGGCGGATTTCCGGTTGATGGACCGTCAGGTGCTGCATGAGCTGCTGCGTTTCGGCGAGCATGCGCTGTTCCTGCGCGGGTTGACCGAATGGGTCGGATTTTCCTCCTGCTCGATCCCCTACAAGCCCGATCCGCGCGCCTGCGGCACGACCCAGTACAGCCTGAGGAAAATGATCAGCCTCGCCTGGAAAGGGGTGAGCTCGTTTTCGATCATGCCGTTGCGGCTCGGGGTCTTCATCGGCGGGTTGGGCAGTCTGTGCTCGCTGGGCGGCGTCATCTACGCCTTCTTTAGCAAGATTTTCGGCGCGGGCACCGTGCCCGGTTGGGCCTCGACCCTGATGGTGCTCTCCTTTTTGTTTTTATTGCTGTTTATTTACCTGGGCATCCTCGGCGAGTATATCGGCCGGATCGTCGTCGAGGTGCGGGGGCGGCCGCGGTTCATTGTCCGCGAAACCGCGGGATTCGGCCACCGCCGCCCCTTCCCCCATGATTGAACCCCTCGGCGGCTCCGGTCAGCCCTCGAGCATTCGGCTGGTGGTCAATGCCGACGATTTTGGCATATCGACGCGCATCAACGAGGGCATTGTCCGCGCCCATTGCGAAGGGATCGTCACCGCAACCTCCCTGATGGCGGTGGGCCTTGCCTTTGCGGATGCGGTGGCATGCTGCCGCTCGGTCCCGACCCTGGATGTGGGGGTGCATTTGACCCTGGTTGCCGAACAACCGCTGCTGCCGGGCCGTACTTCGCTGGTCGGGGATGATGGACGTTTTCCGGAAGGCGCCGGCGCCTTGCTGAGTCGCTGGCTGCAGGGGCGCATCCGATCCGCCGATGTGCGGGCGGAATGGTCGGCGCAAATCGAACGAGTCCTGGATCACGGGATTCGGGTGACCCACCTGGACAGCCACCAGCATGTGCATGCCCTGCCTGGCCTGGCCGAGGTCTGCCTGGAACTCGCTGCCCGCTATCAGATCCCGTTTGTGCGTGTGCCGGTTGCGCCGCTCTATTGGGAGCCATGGTCGAGTCGGCACGATCTCCACCGCATGCTCGGCTCCCTGGCGGTGCGGACCTGTGCGACGCTGGCGGGTTTGACCGGTAAGGGCAGGGGGCTATGCCGGCCATTGGGCTTTCTGGGGTTTCAGGAGGGCGGGCGGCTGGATGAGCCGCGCCTGCAGCGATTGCTTCGCTCCCTCCGACCCGGCCGGGCCTATGAGCTGATGTGTCATCCCGGACTCCGCCCGGACGAGCAGGATCTGCAGTGCTGGGGGTATGGCCACGAAATGGAATTGCATACCCTCACCAGTCCGGTCATTCGGGATGCGCTCGTTGCGCGGGGGATTGCCTTGTGCGGTTTTGCCGATCTGGCCGGGCCGGAGCGCTGATTCTTGCCGCAGTGGCTCCGCAGGCGGTAGCGGCGCTCAATGGCATTGCCTGGCAGTGGGTGATGGCGAAATAACGCCGGATTTCCTCAAAAAATAATGGACGAACCGCAGCGGCGCAGTTCGTCCATTGGAAACGTTGTACCCTTCGATTACTTATCTGCCTCTGCCGCCTCCTCTGCCGCCACCGCCGACCCTGCCTCCACCTCCACCTCCGCTGGCGCGTGGTTGGGCCTGGGCACGACCGCCCTGGCTGAATTGACCGCCGCCGCGCGACCGTTCCTGGGACTGCGAGGCAAAACTTTGTCGGTTCTGGCTGAGTTGGTTGCCGCGTGAGCGCGCTTGCGCCTGCGAATCCAGGTCGCGGGTACTCGGGCTCCACTGGCCCCCGCGAACTGCAGGCTGGGCTTGGGCACGGTTGGCCTGGGCGAAGTCCGTGCGCGGTTGCGCCTGGGCTCGGCTCGGTTGGGTCATGTTCGCCCGTGACTGCGCCTGCGATTGCAGGTTGTCTCCCCTGGGC